>JAOUGY010000376.1 GCA_029865445.1 Acidimicrobiia bacterium
CACCCGGCGACAGGTTGATCTCCTCGATTGCACACAGATCGAACCCGGCGTCGCCGTCGTGGGCGCGGCTGGGGGGAAAAGCTCGCGAATCGAGCTTCACGAAGCTAATCTCGAAATCGATCATGACGTGGGGCGTTCGGGCGGACCAACCACGGAGATGAGACAACGTGCCACACGGGTACTGTACCGAGTGTGACGCCCGGGTCACCGCCGTAGACGGCGAGTGCCTCCTCGGCCACACGGTCGATCCAGCCACCATTTCTGACAGCCGCGGCCGGCGCATCGCCGGAACCGCCGCGTCGGCAATCGCCGTGCTCGAACGACCCCTCGTCCGCGCCAAATCGCCGGTACGGACGTCACCACGTCCGGAAACTCCGACCAGGCGTCCCCCAGCACCTTCCAACCACCGCCAACGTCCGAGCGTCGACCCCAACCTCGACCTCAACCCGACCGGTGAACTCGTCGTCAAACTGTGGGATGAGACCCCGCCCGAACCCGAGATCGAAGACTGGCAGACCGGCGAGCCGATGTCGGCCATGCCCGAACGGACCACCGCCCGGCTCCTCAGCTTCCTGCTGCTGGCCGCCGTGGTCGCCGCCGGGGTGTGGGCCCTCGTACTCGTGTTCGGAGACGGCGTGTCCAAACTCGACACCCTCGCCGCCTCGGCTGTCGAACTGGACGAAGCCCTCGCAACGTTCGACTCGTCGGCGGCCGCCCCCGACTTCGCCGCCGTCGACCAGACGGCCCGCCAGCTCCTCGCAGACGCCGAAGCGCTGGAAGTGGGCGACACCTCGCGGGCGCTCGCCATCGACGCCGCCGGGCGGGTTCTCGACGGAGAACGGGCGCTGTCGGAGGCGATCGCCTATCAGACCGGCTTCGTGGTGTTCGTCGGTCGGCCGTCGCTGCCCGTCACCGCCACCCCCGACGAGATCTCCGACGTCAGCGAGGATTTCATCGGCTGGATCACCGATTTCAGCGGTGTCCTCGACGACGCTCCCGACCATCCCACCTTCGTGTCACACATGGGTGAGGTCGACGGGTTCCTCGGTGAAGCCGAAGCCATCCAGGCGAACTACCTCGACGCCCTGAGAGCCGGGGACGCCACCAAGGCGTCGGCCGCTCTCGCCGCCCTCGACACCCGGGTGGCGGCGCTCCAGGAGACCATGAACGGATCGCTCATCGCCAGCCGGGAGTCGTTCGACGCCACCGCCGGCGACGTCACCGGAATGCTGGGGAGGATCGGAATCGAAGAGTGACGGCTCAGGGCTCGGGCGTCTGCATCGACGCCTCGAGCTCGGCCAGTTCCCGTTCGAAGTCCCCCACATCCCGGAAGTCCTTGTAGACACTGGCGAACCGGAGCGAGGCGATCTCGTCGAGGGAACGGAGCCGCTCCAGAACATGGGTGCCCAGGGCTTCGGTCGCCACCGGACCCGGTTGGGCGCGTGCCCAGGCTTCGATCTCTTCGAGCATCGCATCGACCGCCCCGGGAGCGACCGGGCGGTCCGCCAGCGCCGACTCCACTCCCCTACGCAGCTTGACCGAGTCGAACGGCTGGGTCGACCCGTCCCGTTTCCGGACCACGGTCGACACCACCACCCGTTCGTAGGTGGAGAATCGGTGTTCGCACGACTCGCACACGCGGCGGCGCCTGATCGCAGTCCCGTTCTCTGCCGGGCGGGAATCGATCACGCGGCTCGCGGGGTGGGCACACGCCGGACACAACATCGCCGCCCAGGGTAGCCCGCGTTGAGTGTTCACAGCCTGGGCTCCGCCTGCCGGGCCTGTGTCGGCAGGGCCGGTGTCAGTCGATCGGGACCCGCAACATCTGACCCGGCATGAGCTGGGAGGACGTGAGTCCGTTGATGTCCCGGATCATGGCCACGACGTCACGGACATCCTCGCCAGGACCGACGATGCCTCCGGCGATGTCCCACAGGGTGTCTCCGGAGCGGACCCGGTGTTCCATGGTGATGGTGGGCTCGCTCGCCTCACCGGTGCCACTGAGCAGGAGGAAGGTCGCGACGAGCGTGACCAGGAGGATCAACAGCCTGCCGGGCAGGTTGTATGCGCTGTGTGTCATCGACCTTCCTCCTCTCTCGTGGTGGCCACCCGCCGGCACCCACCCCTGCAACGTATCCGTCGGGTGTGACAGATTCTCGACCCCGGGTTCCAACCCCTGATCGGTGACTCCGAGCGGCCCACCTCCGGGTTCCGGCCGGCCGACGGGTGGCATTTCGTCGGCCGGTGGGCTTTCTCGCCCTGTGGTGTCCCGGTTGGTGTTTCTCCGGTGCGGAGCCACCTCGTCCTACCCTTGGAAATACCGGGGTCGAACATCTGTTCGTGCTACTATATCGAACGCGTGTTCGGTACGTCAAGTCGAACAGGTGTTTGGTTGAAGAAATCCGGCTCGAGCGGTTCGGACCGGAGCACGGCGACAGGAAGGTGTAGAGATGAAGGACCCGGCGACACTCAGCGAACGCCAACAGCAGGTGCTCGACTTCATCAAGGAAGCCGTGGCGGCCCGGGGATATCCCCCGTCGGTGCGGGAGATCGGTGAGGCACTCGGCCTGTCCTCCCCCTCCACGGTCCACAGCCACCTGTCGTCTCTCGCCAAGGCAGGGATGATTCGACGCGACCCCACCAAACCTCGGGCGATCGAACTCCTCGACTCGGCCCCACTCGACACCGTGTCGGTGAACACTCGCAACGTCCCGCTGGTGGGTCGGATCGCCGCCGGCAGTCCGATCCTCGCCGAAGAGGACATCGAAGACGTGATGGCCCTCCCCACCGACCTGGTGGGAACCGGCCCGGTGTTCATGCTCACGGTTCGGGGTGACTCGATGATCGACGCCGGCATCCTCGACGGCGACTACGTGGTGGTCCGCTCCCAGCCCGACGCCAGCGACGGCGAGATCGTGGCCGCACTCGTCGACGAGGAAGAGGCGACCGTCAAGCGCCTGAGCCGCCGCGGCGGCAAGGTCGTGCTCATCTCGGAGAACGCGGCGTACGAGCCGATGGTCTTCGAGGAGGGCGTGCGCATCCTCGGCAAGGTCGTGTCGGTGCTCAGGAAGGTTCGCTGAGCCACACACCCTCGAACACGGTGAGGGCCGGGCCGGTCAACCAGACACCGTCGCCGAACGACACCGAAGCCATCCCGCCCGGAACCGTCACCGACACCTCCCGGGCGTCCGGGTTCACATGCCCCGACGCCCGGGCGGCGGCCGCCACCGCCACCATGCCCGTGCCACACGCCAGGGTCTCGCCCACCCCACGCTCCCACACCCGCATCGTCACCGCCGTGTCGGACACGGGTTTGAAGAACTCGACGTTGGTGCCGTTCGGAAACAGCGGATCGTGTTCGATCGCCGGGCCTGACACCGCCAGATCCACCCGCTCCGGGTCTGCGAGCGCCACCGCGTGCGGATTGCCCACATCGACCCGCATCAGGTCGAAGCCCTCGATCACCACGCTCGACTCGACCCGGACGGGACCCAACTCCACCGACACCGCGTCTGCGCGCACGATCACCCGTTTGGGGCCGGCCGGGGTGTCCACCACGAACGCCTCGGTGTCCACCAACCCC
>JAOUGY010000377.1 GCA_029865445.1 Acidimicrobiia bacterium
CAAGACTGCTCGTCGGCTTCCGCACCGCATCGCGAGACCACTCCGGCACCGCTCACGACGAGGTTGCTGCTCGATCGGATGTCGATACCGGCGTAGGTTTCGTGGTCACCCGAGATCTCGACCGTTCCACCATGGTTGACGAACACCACCGGCGCTTCGACCGTGCCATTGACGTCGCGCACAGAAAGCGGGCCGCGGGGGCCGGATAGAAGACAGACGACGTCGCCAGGCGCGATGCCGTCACCATCGAAGGACTCGACCGCCGAACCGACCTCGTGGTCGCACTGGGATTCCGGCACCGAGGACGGAGCTAGGAAGGTCTGCGGGGGCTCGGGCAGCGGCTCGGCCGGCAGCACGGCGCTGCGGCGCAGGACCCAGAACGCCAGTCCTGCCACCACGATCAACAGCCCAATGACCAGGCCGACTTTCACACGACGCCTCCGCTCTTGCCTCGGCCGGCGGTCGCGTGGCTTGCCCAGTCCCTGCACCGCCGGCACGGTATCCCGAACCCGAGGAAAGAAACTAGCAGTGGAACCAGGATGCGGAACCCGGCCGATTCACCCAAGCAGCTCTTCGAGGTCGGACGCGAGCGCGTCGGGGGCGACGTCGGTCGGATACACGACGCGTACGAACCCATCGGTGTCGATGGCAATGAGAGACGCGGTGTGGTCGACGGTGTACCCGGAGTCGACCGTCCCCTCACCCACCTCGACGTGAATGCCATACACGGTCGCCGCCGAGCGGAGCGCCTGCGCGGTGCCGGTTGCGCCGAGGAACGACGGATCGAAGTGGGTGACATACGACTCGAGGTCATCGGCGGTGTCGCGGGCCGGGTCCACGGTGACCATCACCACATGCACCCGTTCCCCGTCCGAACCCATGTGTTCCTTGGCCCTCGCCACCGCCGCCAGCGTCGTCGGACAGATGTCGGGACAGTGCGTGTACCCGAAGAAGAGGAGCGTCACGTCTCCGTCGAAGCGCCAAAGCTCGGCCGGGCGGCCATCGTGGAAGGTGAGCCCCTCGAGCGCCGGCGCCGGGGAGGGCGACTGGATCACGGCGCCGGAGAACGTGTGGGGACGGAACGCGACCAGCGCAACCGCCACTCCGAGCAAGCCCACGGCCACATAGGCCAGTCTTTCCCAGCGGCGGCGAGTGGTAACGACGATGGGCGACGTAGTCATGGGTAACACAGAAACAGGTGGGCGGCCTCATACGCGATCGATGCCGCCCCCTTCGAGTTTCTGAGTTCCTCCCCGAGTATCCCGATGTGACGGATGATCTTGTCGGCATCGCCGGCGAGTGTGGAGTAGCGGTACTCCCCCCGGATCACCCCCCAGCCGTCGACGAGGACGAACCTCGGGTCGAACCGGTATGAACCGCCGTCGATCTCGGTGTAGAAGAGCTCGAACCCCGAGGAGAGCACGGTACGCAACGACTCCTCGTCTGTCTCGGTGACCCACCGCCACCGCTCGCCATCGGCACCGGCCGCCGCCGCCAGTTCCGGCAGCCGGCTACCATCCCTCGCCGGGTCGAACGAAACGGTCACCAGTCGGAGATCGACATCACCGAGATCGGTCTCTGCCTCGACCCGCGAGGCCACCTCGGCCATCGTCTGGAGATGCGGTTCGCAGTCCGCCCCGCACTCGCCATAGGCAAATCCGTACAGGACCACGTCGCCTCGGGCGTCATCGCTCGTGAACCCGGCACCGGCCTGGTCGACGAAAGAGAAACCCGGCGCAAGCCTGATCCGAGGCAATACCTGCACCGGCTGAAATGTCGCGAATGCCAGCGCCACCACGGCCAAGAGCCCGAGCGCGCCGGTCAACCACTTCGACCAGGGCGGGATCGTCGTCCAGATAGACTCACGGTGGTGATTCGCTTCGGTGCCGTTGCCCTGATCATGCTCACCGCCTGCGCCGTCCCCGGATCTCAGGTCTCCGACGGTCCGGGATTGTCTGGCGTCTACGTCGTCAACGGAGTGGACCCGCTGGGGTTCGAGTACTCCGGCACCGTCACCATCACCGATGACGAGGGGGACATCGACATTCAGTGGCTCATCACCGGAGCGATCCTGGAGGGAAGCGGCAAAGTCCTCGGTGACACCCTCGAGGTCGACTGGTCGGCCGTCGAAGCGCCGCGCGGCGACAGTACCGGCACCGCCACCTACGAGATCACCGACGACGGGAGACTGGTCGGTACTCGCACCGTCGACGGCGTCGACGGCGTCGGAACCGAAGAGATCTTCCCCGAAGGCTGAACGGCGACCCGTCACAATCCCTCCATGTATTCCACGAGGGCGTCGACCTGGGCGTCGGTGAGACTCAGGACGTAGTCGGTCGGCATCGTGTCCTTCCGGAAACCGTCGACGAGGAACGCATTGGGTTCCACGATGGACTGACGGAGATACTCGGTGGCTGACATCCCTTCGACCCGGGAAGCAGCGACCTCCCCGATTCCTGCCAGGGAAGGTCCGGCGAGCCGCGTTCCCGATTCGAGCGAGTGACATGTCACGCATCCGGCGCGGTTCCCCAACACGCGCGCCATGAACAGGTCTTCTCCCGACGTGATGTCTGTCACCTGCCCAACGGTCGAACCTCCACACGCCGAGAGAGCCAGCGCGCACAGCACCATCGCGAACCGTCGTTTCGAGCTGCTCTCCGTCACCGCGTCTCCACCGGGTGGTTCGTTCGCGCCCCACCGTAGACGCGCCCTTTCGGCAAGATCAGAGCCGAAGGACCCTCCCCCCCCATCACCGGCCCTCGCCCGGCAGCGTCAGCAGGAAAGCGACGAGTGCGTCGAGTTCCTCGGGTGTCAATCGCTCCTCGTAGTCACCGATCATCTGACCCGCCGGATAACCGGGGAGGGTGAAGGCATCGGGATCCACGATCGACTGTCTGATGTAGTCCTCTGCCCCGATTCCCGGCACGCGCGACCCGGCCACGGTGGCGATGTCCGCCAGAGAGGGTCCGACCAGGCTTTCCCCCGGTTCGAGCGAATGGCACACGTTGCATCCCAGATTGGCGCCCAGCCCCGCGCTCGCGAACAGCGAGCGTCCCAGGTCGGCGCCGGGAGGCGGCGGAACGTCGAATACCTCGATCACGAGCCTCCGACCGGGCTCCACGGTCGACCCGGCCGCGAGCACAGTCACATCGGAGCCTTCCACCAGCCGCACGTCCACGGTCCCGGCCGGAACGTCGAACTCCACCACCCCGCTCACCTGGTTCCGCGGGTCGCCGGCGATCTCGCGTATCGAGAGACTTCGACCATCCACAGAGACCTCGACCAAGACCGGGAAGCCGCCGGTCGGTACTTCGGATCCCTGGAGCACCGATCCCGGTCGGTGATCCAGTACCACTCTCACCTGCGACTCGCCGGCGTAGCGCCGAAACGGGACTCCGGTGGCGAGGGCGATGACCACAACGGACATCAGTACCACCACCGCAGCCGGCGCAAGTCGCCTCCAGCCTGCTGGAGCGGTGTGGGTCTGCCGATGGGTGGGCTCCGGCGTCCATGGCCGACAGGCCTCGGGGCGAAGGGGCCACCCACTCCCGCGTCACCCTTGCACCGTGAACTCGAGCG
>JAOUGY010000072.1 GCA_029865445.1 Acidimicrobiia bacterium
GGTACCACCGAACACGGGCTACGCCCTCGACGAAGCTGCGGTGCTCGAGCTGGCCCAACACCCCAACATCGTGGGCATGAAAGACTCCGGCGCCGACGCAGCTCGGATCCAGCGCATCATCGCCTCCACCCCGGACGATTTCATGGTGTTCAACGGCGCCTCGGCATCGGTGAGCCTGGCGATGGCGTCGGGAGCCTTCGGGGCCATCACCGCATCGACCAACTACATCCCCGGCGCAATGTCGGAGATCGTCACCGCCACTCGCAAGAGCACGTCGAAGGGTTTCTCCCTGCAACCGGAGGTGACCGCGGTGACACGGACCGTCGAGACTCACGGGATCCCCGGCGTGAAGGCCGCCTCTTCGGCCGCAGGCCTCGACGCCGGCCTGCCCCGGGCGCCGTTCAAGGCCGTTTCCAGCACCCTCGCCAGACGCCTCGTCGCAACGGCGCAGAGATTTGATCGATAGTTCAAAAACCGCGGACACTGGTATCCTCGTGTTCAACCGAATCCTTTGAAGGGAGCATCCCCGTGGCACTGAAGTTTCTCAGCGAAGAGTGGGCGGAAGCGGTCACGGCCGCTCTGAACGGTCACCCCGGGTTTCACAATGCCATCGCCAACGCCGACCTCAGCCTCCAGTTCAACGTTTCCGACGGCCCAGACGGCGAACTTGCCTACTTCATGAAGGCGGCCGACGGGCAAGCCAACCTGGCATTGGGGACGGCGAACGACGCGGACGTGACCGTCGGGCAGACCTACGACACGGCGACCTCGATCGCCAAGGGTGAACTGAACACGCAGACCGCGTTCATGACCGGCAAGATCAAAGTCTCGGGCAACCTGGCCAAACTCATGATGCACCAGGGCGCCATCACCCAATGGCAGGCCGCCACCAAAGACCTCGACGTCGCATACTGAGCCGCCCGGCGCTCGCCAACCCTGGGTTGAGGAAGTGGGCATCCACGCAACCAACCCCGGGTTGATGGCGTGGGTGTGGCGGAGAAATGGTGGGTGGGGATTCAAGATTCGGGCCGCGAAATGCCGATGAGTGACATAGCGACCACGAAGAGAGAGCCATGAACGCCATCGAACGCATCACACCGCTGCTGGCCCGCACCGTGAGGGTGGTGGCCGCCATCACATTCCTCGGCGCCATCGCCGTTGCCATGCTCGTGTCCGAAGCCCGCCTCGTTGGATTCGCCGGCTTCGCCTACCTGGCCGGGGCGTACGCCCACAAGGTCTTGCGCGAGTCCCGTGAGCAGGCGTCGATCGAGGAACACGTCGACATCCAGGCTCTCGCCGCCTGACGACAATCACTCCCAGAACAGGAAGAAGGCCCCCCGAGTACCGGGGGGCCTTCTTCTCGTATTTGGACTCGGCTACTTCTTCTTGCCGGCGACGGCGTCCTTGAGGCCCTGACCGGCCTTGAAGGCCGGGACTTTCGAGGCCTTCACCTTGATCGTCTCGCCAGTCTGAGGATTGCGCCCGGTGCGAGCAGCGCGAGCCCGGACCTCGAAAGTGCCGAAACCGGTCAGGGCGACGCGATCGCCCTTCTTGAGCGCTCCGGTGATCGAGTCGAGCACGGCGTCGACGTGGCGCTGGGCATCTGCCTTGGAGCCGCCGGTCGACTGGGTGACGGCGTCGACGAGTTCGGACTTGTTCATGAGAAACCCCCGGTAGGAGATGGGAAATGACAAGCCTGTAATTTAGCCGCAACCAAGCCGCAAGGCGAGCCACTTCGTGGTCAGATGAGACCCAACTCCTTCACGGCGTCACGCTCGGAGACCAACTCGGCCGCCGACGCATCGATGCGGGCCCGCGAATACTCGTCGATGTCGAGCCCGCCGACGATCGACCAATCGCCCCCGGCGGTAGTCGCCGGGAACGACGAGATGATCCCCTCGGGCACACCGTACGACCCGTCGCTCGGCACAGCCATACTCACCCAGTCCCCCGCTGGTGAGCCCGACACCCAGTCGCGCATGTGGTCGATGGCGGCATTGGCAGCCGAAGCCGCCGAACTGGCACCGCGGGCGTTGATGATCGCAGTCCCCCGCTTGGCGACGGTGGGGATGAAGGTGGAATCCACCCACTCGTGGTCACCCACCGCCTCGTAGGCGTTCTTCCCGTCGACCTCACAGTGGAACAGGTCGGGGTACTGGGTCGAGGAGTGGTTTCCCCAGATGGTCATCTTCTTGACCGCTGACACGGGGACATCCAGCTTGTGCGCCAGCTGGGTCTTGGCGCGATTGTGGTCGAGCCGCGTCATCGCCGTGAACTGGCGTGGGTCGATGTCGGGTGCGTGACTCATGGCGATCAACGCGTTCGTGTTCGCCGGGTTCCCAACCACCAGGACCTTGATGTCACGGCTGGCAGCAGCATTGATCGCTCGGCCTTGGGGGCCGAAGATGGCGCCGTTGGCCTCCAGCAGATCGGACCGTTCCATGTCTGCCCTGCGAGGCATTGCGCCAACGAGAAGGGCGATGTCGGCATCACCAAAAGCAGTCTCGGCGTCGTCGGTCTTGACGATCCCTTCGAGGAGCGGGAAGGCGCAGTCGTCGAGTTCCATCGCCACACCGTCGAGTGCTCCCAGGGCAGGCGTGATCTCGAGAAGTTGAAGAACGACCGGGCGGTCGGGTCCGAGGAGAGCTCCCGAAGCGATGCGGAACAGGAGCGAATATCCGATCTGACCGGCGGCGCCGGTCACGGCTACACGAGTTGGAGATGTCATGATCTCCGAGGCTAGTAGGACCAGGTGGGGTCCAGATACGGCACAATGGCCTGAGGGTGTCGGGGACCGCCCTCCCGGGCGGCCCCCGACGGTTCAGCTACCGAGGAGGTAGTGCGTCTGGATTGCCTCGGTGCTGAGTGCCGAGTTGTAGGTGGCAACCTCGTCGATCACACCGTTGAAGAACCAGCGATCTCCGGCTCCATCGCCGCGTGTGGCGAATCGAGCGTCGTTGTTCTGGGCGCCGATACCGATGTCCCCGCCGTGGCCGAACAGCCGGCCCATCCCGGTGGCGGATGCCAGCTCGGCCCCGTTCAGATAGAGCGCCGATCGACTGTTGGCGAAGTCGTACACGAGCACCACGTGATAGGTCTGATTGGCACTGATGGGAGCCGACAACCACACGTCCTGTGCCCAGGGGGTGGTGCCGTCACCATCGTTGTTCCGGTTCCAGATCCCGGCCCAGATCTGGCCGCCTTCCACGTACACGTTCAGGCCGCGGCTCGTCGCTCCCTGTTCGTACACGACTTGGGTTGCCGTCACGTCCGCCGGGCGAATCCACGCCTCCACGGTCTTCGCCTCGTACGGTCCGCCCGTGTTCAGCTCGGAGGCATCCGGGACCGAAACGAACGCATCTGTGCCATTCCCGGAAAGCGCCGTGCCGCTTCCGGTGATGAGACCGCTCCAGCCGAGCACTGCTGCACCCGACACGGGTGCATCGTTGCCTCCGGTGAGGTCCACCACCGTGGTTGACCCGGCGGGCTCGTCCAGTCGCCAGTAGGCGGCCGGGACGTCGGCGAGCACGGTCTGGTCGTAGGTCTGGGAATCGGAGGCACCCGCCAGGTAGTGATCCTGCACCTGGGTTGCGCTGAGCGCAACGTTGGCGACGGACACGTCGTCGATGACCCCATCGAAGAACCAGCGGTCGCCTGCGGCATCGCCACCGTTGTGGTATCGGGCGTTGTCGTTCTGACCGCCGATGCCGATGTCTCCGCCGTGCCCGAACAGGCGCCCGACCCCGGTCGCCTGCGCCACCTGTGCTCCGTTGACGTAGAGCGTGAAGGCGCCGGACGGCTGATCGAACACCACGACGGCGTGGTACGTGAGCCCACCGGCCACGGGTGTTGAGACGAACGCATCCTGCGCCCAAGGCGTCGTTCCGTCACCGTCGTTGTTCCGGTTCCAGGCTCCGGCCCACAGGTTGCCGCCATCCACGTAGACCGAGAGACCCCGGCTCGTCGAGCCTTCCTCGAAGAGAACCGCGCGCCGGTTCACGTCATCGGCCTTGAACCACAGTTCGACGCTGCGCTGCTCGTAGGGGCCGCCGGTGTTGATCGCGGCGGTGTCAGGTACGGCTACGAGATCGTCCACCCCGTCGAAGTCAACGGCCGGATCACCATCCTTCACGAGAGCGCCCGCTCCGAGCGCCGGCCCACCCTGGTACGTGGCATCGGCGAGGCCGAACTCGTCGGCGGCCACGGCGCCTTGGTCGCCGAGACGCCAGTAGGCGATTGCCCCGTCACCTTCCACTGCGCCGGGATAGGTTCCAGCCACGAAAGAGGACACCGTCCACGAAAACGACGTCGTCACCGTCGAGAGACCGTCCGACACGGACACGACCACCGTGTAGGACCCTTCGGTGGTCGGCGTCCCCGAGATGACGCCGGTGGCAGCATCGATTGACATTCCACCCGGAAGACCGGTCGCCGCGTAGGTGAGCGGATCGCCGTCGGCGTCCGATGCGGAGATCACCACGCTATCGGCCACGCCCACCGTCGAAGTCTGCGTGCCGGGGCTCGATACCACCGGCGGCACTCCCGCACCCTCGCCGGCGATACCCGACAGGTTCCCGAACACGTCAACCGCCTGGACACCGTACATGTGCCCGGGGACGTAGCCTACGTCGAGGTAGGAGTCGAGCCTCGTGGACACCAGCAGCGCGTCGTCCCGATAGATCCGGTAGTAGGCAACCCCGGTGTCGTCGACGGCGTCATCCCAGCGAATGAGCGCATCGCCGACGTTGGTGATGTCGACGGTCACATTCGTCGGCGCCTGCGGCGAGTTGGCCTCGGTGTTGTCGGGCGGTTCCACGAGCGACGGCGCAACGGGTGCACCCTGCCCGGCGGTGTCGCAGAAACGCACGACGCCGTTGTTGTATACGTCGCCGATCGAGGCTCGGTTGAAGTCACCACCGGCCCACAGGCATCCGTCAGGAGCCCCATGCAGTGCCCAGCCGCCCACGGAGCCTTCGATGCGAGGCTTCCAAGACGACAGATAGTCTCCGGTGACGGCGTCGAAGGACTGGATGCTCCGGATCGGGTATGAAGGGGACACGTCGTACAACGGATAGGACTGGCCTTGCGACAACGACGTGACGCCGAGACCGATCTCCCTGAAGGCACCCCAGCAGTGACATGATGCGTAGACGCGGGTCCCGTCGGCCGAGACGCCCAGAGCCTGGTAGTCACCACCGATGTTCGAGAACGACCAGTCGTAGCCGGAGAACCAACGGCGAATTTCCTGACGGGTGTCGATGTCGAGCATCTTCACCTCGTGCTGAGTACCCGCCAGCCACAACCTGCCCCCGGCGATCTCGATGTCGAAGTAGTTGTCCTGGCTGGGCGTCGTGTTGATCGGAACGACGAGCCCCGGCACGATCTGGCCGTTGGACATGTACACCGTGGTCAGGTTCTTCTCGACGGTGTTCGAGTTGACCGAGTTGTAGTCGCCGACAAAGTGAACGCGCCCACGCGCGGTGTCTTCGACGATGCCCCACACTCCGCCTCCGGAGACGATGGGTCGCCAGTTCGGATCGGGCATGGCCGTATCGAGATCGACCCTGGCGATCTTCCACACATAGGTGCGGCTGTTGCGGGTCGGACCGGTGATGTAGTTGAACGAGCCACCGATGTACAGCCAATCCTGGCCCGCCCGGATCTCACGAACCACCCCGGGGTTGACCACGTTGGGTGGCGTCTCGACGGTGACCACAAAATCGTCCTGGACTTCCCCGGTGGAGGGGTCGAGCGAAACGAACCCGTGTGTGTTCGGGAGTCCGTCCACCGAGGTGAACTCGCCGCCCACGAAGAGCCTCGTCCCGTCGGGCGACGCCTCGAGGGCATGAACCAGGCCATTGACCGATGGGCGCCACCAGTCGATCCACGCACCGGTGGTGGCATCGAAGGCGGCGAGGAACGATTGCGGGTACGAGGCACGGTCGCGGCGTTCGACGACGTTGAGAAACTTCCCGCCGACGTAGATCGTATTGCCGATCTGTTCGATGGCGAGTACCTGGGCATCCATGTTGGTGGCGAACGATGAACCGAGGCCGGTGACGCCCCAGATCTGATCGGGTTCGTTCTTCAGGGACTCGTACACGGAGGTCGGTCCGACTTCGACTTCGGCGAGGCTCAAGTAGTCGGTGCCGTGCAACTGAACGCGGATGTACCGACCTGTGCGGCCAACATTGACATTGACAAACGTGTCGGAGTTGCCTGTCATCGAATACTCGGACACTCCGGCTTGGTTGCGAGTGGTGGTGATGTTGGTGGACGTGAAGGGCACATCGGATACGAAAACCGAGAAGTTGGACAGCCGTTCGACACAGCAGTCGGTTCGACCGTAGATCCGCACCGTGGGGATGGTCTGGACGGAGCCGAGATCCACCTGCCACCAAGCGTTGGTGTCGAAGTTGGTCGACGCCGGGCTCGTAGACGACCACCGCCCGTTTCGGTTGCCATCGACCGCCATGCTGCCGGAGTGCGAGACCGCACCGTCCCAATAGCTCGACGATTGGGTCGTCGGCTTGCCGAGGGCGAGGTTGGTACCCGCAGCCTGGGCTGGAGCGTCGCTGCCGATCGGCACAATCGCCAACACGAGAGCGAGCGCGACGAACGCCCACAGCCGTTTGAGACGCGGCAACGCATGCCGATGGATCATCTTGGGTGCCTCCCAGGTTTGTTGTTTGCCCACTACGAAGCGTACCGGCCTTGGATTGGACCGAAAGTGCGTTCCTCTGCCCAACACGGACGAAAAAACCACTCAGCGTGGTGACTAGTCCCGTTCGGTGATGAAGTCGAGAGCCACGTCGAGGTTGGGCGCCGAGTGGGTGATCCACCCCACCGAGATGACGTCGACCCCGGTGGCGGCGATCGCTCGGACGGTCTCCAAGGTGATGCCGCCGGATGCCTCGGTGATCATCCGTCCGGCAATCGTGGCGACCGCCTGTGCCATCTCTTCGGTAGACATGTTGTCGAGCAGGACGATGTCCGCGCCGACCGTCAACAACTCGGCGAGCTCGTCGAGCGAGGTCACCTCCACCTCGATCTTGACGGTGTGCCCGATGCGGGCTCGGGCAGCCTCGACGGCCGCCGTGATCCCGCCGGCAGCGACGATGTGATTGTCCTTGATCATCACCGTGTCGTGGAGCCCGAACCGGTGATTCCAGCCGCCACCCATCCGCACGGCGTACTTCTCGAGCGCACGAAGGCCCGGTGTGGTCTTGCGGGTGTCGGCGATCTTGACGGTGTAGCCGTCGACCGCATCGACGAGCGAGCGCGTTGCTGTCGCCACCCCGCAGGCCCTTCCGAGGATGTTGAGAGCCGTTCGTTCGGCCACGAGCACCGACCGCGACGGACCGTGCACGCGTGCGAGCACGGTCCCGGCTTCGACTCGTGTTCCGTCCTCGAACGACGGCTCGACTTCCACATCCGGGTCAACGATCTCGAACACCCGCGCCCCAACGCCGAGCCCGGCGACCACACCCGGTACCCTCGCCACGATCTCGGCATTCGACACGGAGGCGGCCGGGATGACCGATTCGGAGGTCAGGTCGCCCGCCTCTGCGAGATCCTCGTCGAGGCAGGTGAAGATGAGATTGTCGAACCTGGCCAGATCCATCAGCGTGCATCCAAGACGAACGGAGGCTCGACCAACGTCCGTTGTGTCTGGAAGGGGTCGAGTTCGGGGTAGTCGGCACGGTAGTGCCCTCCCCGGCTTTCGGAGCGGCGGAGCGCTGCTGCAGTCACAAGCCTTGCCACATTGAATGCCACCCGACCTGGGATCGTCGTCGACAACGCCTCCTCGAGTTCGAGGAGGCGGCCGCGTGCCTCCCACACACCGCTGCCCGTCCGAATCAGCCCGACACGCTCCCACATGATGCGGCGGACCTCGTCGATGGCGGATACACGGCCGAGACCCGTTTCAAAAGCCCACGCCGGGCCGTGGGCGTCCGCCGGAAGAGCCACGGGCGCGGCACCGCTCAGATCGGCGGCGACCCTGGCGCCGTAGACCAGGCCCTCCAGCAGAGAGTTCGACGCCAACCGGTTGGCGCCGTGAACGCCGGTCGAGGCGACTTCGCCCACGGCCCACAAGCCCGGCATCGACGTGCGGCCGCTCTCGTCGGTGTCGATTCCTCCCATGTAGTAATGAGCGGCGGGAGACACCGGGAGGAGGTCGGTACGCGGATCCAGACCCGCCTCCCTGGCGATTTCGAAGACCGTGGGAAACCGCTCGGGAAAGCCTTTGATCGACGAGGCGTCGAGGTACGCCCCGGCGTGACGGTCGTGCTGCCACCAGATGGCACGCGCCACGACATCTCGTGGAGCCAGCTCAACGTCCGGATGGTGTTTCTTCATGAAACGGCGACCCTGGTCGTCGACCAGAACGGCGCCATCCCCACGTATCGCCTCGGTGAGCAACGGAAGGGGATCGAGATCCACCATGAGCGCCGTCGGGTGGAACTGAACGAACTCGAGGTCGGCGAGGCGGGCACCCACCTGCGCCGCCATCGCCAGACCGTCGCCGGTGACGCCTTCCGGATTGGTGGTGTGCTTGAACAGGCGCCCGATGCCTCCGGTGGCGAGCACCACGCCGGGGGCATGGATCTCGGTCCGGTCGCCCGCCCGGTCGGCCGCCACCACCCCGACGACGCGACCGTCGACCCGCACGAGCGCCAAGGCCTTCCATCCGTCCCAAATCTCCACCGAGTCCGCGGCGGTGGCGGCCGTCGACAGCACTCGCTGGATCTCTCTGCCGGTTCCGTCACCATCGGCGTGGACGATCCTTCGATTGCCGTGGCCGGCCTCCCGACCCAGCTTGAGTTCTCCCGTCGCCGTCCGGTCGAATTCCGCACCGAGCGCCACCAGGCGTTCGATTGCATCGCGTCCACCTGCGGTGAGTATCTCCACCGCACGTCGAACTGCCAGACCACCCGAGACCTCGAGCGTGTCGTCCGTGTGCGCTGCAGCCGAGTCGTCGCCTCCTACTGCCGCCGCGATCCCGCCTTGTGCCCAGCTCGTAGAGCCGAGGTCGCCAGGCGCGAGAACGGTCGCACGGTCGAGCCCGAGAGCCACCGACAGCCCGGCCACGCCCGAGCCGATCACGAGGGGGTGGTCGAGTGTGATCATCGACGGTCAGTCTTCACGCCGACCCACCTCCAACATCCGTTCCACGGCCCGGCGGGCTCGACCGGCGACGTCGGGCGCCACGTCCACCTCATAAGTCATCGTCTCGAGCGACCGCTTGATGTTGTCGAGCGTGATGCGTTTCATGTGGGGACACAGGTTGCACGGCCGGACGAATTCGACCCCGGGGTTCTCGAGCGCCACGTTGTCCGCCATCGAACACTCAGTGATCATCATGACCTGCTCGGGCTGGTTGTCCTCCACCCAGCGGATGATGCCATTCGTCGAGCCGACGTAGTCGGCCTCGGCGAGAACGTCGGGCGGGCACTCCGGATGGGCGATGACCGAAACACCCGGCAACCGGGCTTTGTGATTTCGAATCTCCCGACCCGTGAAACGTTCGTGCACCATGCACGCACCATCCCAAAGAATCACTTCGACATCGGTTTGCGAGGCGACGTATCGACCCAGGTATTGATCGGGGAGGAAGATGACACGGTCCACCCCGAGCGATTCGACCACGGCCACGGCGTTTCCCGACGTGCAGCAGATGTCGGTCTCGGCCTTCACCTCGGCGGTGGTGTTCACATACGTGACGACAGGGACACCCGGATACTTGGCCTTGAGCCGCCGGACGTCGTCACCGGTGATGCCTTCGGCGAGGGAACACCCGGCACGCTCGTCGGGAATCAGGACCGTCTTGGTCGGATTGACGATCTTTGCAGTCTCGGCCATGAAGTGGACACCGGCGAGCACGATCACATCGGCCTCGGTCTCCTTGGCCATGGCGGCGAGCGCCAGGGAATCCCCTGTGAGGTCGGCGGCAGCGCCGTAGATGTCAGGTGTCATGTAGTTGTGGGCGGCAACGACCGCGTTCCGCTGCCTCTTGAGCCGCTCGATGTCGTCCAGGATCGGCTGGAGGGCGGCGAGCTCCGCTTCGGGAAGGAGGTCCGCCCGTCGAGTGATCTGCAGTGTCGTCGGTGCCATCAGTGCCCTCCTCGCCTTTTGCTCACAATGAGTATAACCACCTTCGGGAAGCTCCTTCGTCACCCCTGTGACTAGTCCGATCGGACTAAGTGGGCAACGGTCCTCATCTCAGAGGGTGTCGGTGTCGACAAGAGACATGACAGGACACGGCCCATGCCCCAAGGACGGAACATCATGCACACCCCCAACGATGATCGATTGATTCGAGCGCTGCGGGCGGCCCGCGACGCCCGCCTCACCGGCGCCTTGCGGGTGGCAGGCAGGTCCGTTGCCGGGACGCTGTTCTTCGATGCCGGCCATGTCTACTTTGGCGTCCTCGACGGCGACAAACCTGCCGTGGACTCGTTCGAGAAGGACGGCATCACACGCGGCATGCTCCAAGCCGCCTCGACCACCACACGCGCAGGCGACCGATTTGCAGACGAGCTCATGGGTGTCGGTGCACCCGGGTCCGCGGTTCGCGCGTTCGGTCGGAGGTCCATCACCACTGCGCTTGCCAAGTTCGTCACAATCGAGGACGCTCGTTTCTCCGCAGACGATCGCCGCCATCCATACGGACCTGCATTCACGTTCGACATCGACGACCTCCTGGAGGCGATCGAAGTCGTCCCGCCCAAGACGAAGGCCGCTCCCGTCCAGCCCGCTCAGGAGACGGTTCCAATGCCCACCCAGCCGACCGGAGGATTCGGCGGGCCGGCATTCAAGCGGCGCACCGGGCTGCGGGCAGCCGCCCAGTCTGCTCGCTGATCAAAGCCTCCCGACGCCCACCTGGGGGCGTTCCATGAGGACGTCCCTGCGGAACCGGAAGAGCTCCGCTGGACGCCCGCCGGTTGTGACCATGCGGCCCGTGCCCTCGACGAGGCCCCCGCGCTCGACCAGGCGCCGGAAGTTCTGGGCATGGAGCTTCTGGCCGGCGAGCGACTCGACGGTACGGCGCAGGTGCGAAAGCGTGAACGTTTCGGGCAACAGCTCGAAGACAACGGGTCGGTACGACAGCTTGCCCCGGAGCCGGGAGAGAGCGGTCGCCGCCACCCGCCGGTGATCCAGATGCATCGCTTCCCCGAACCGGTCGCGATCGTCGGGCTCCTCGCCGTGGTCGACGAACCACTCGGCCGCCAGGCCCGCCTCGTAGATCAGTTCATAACGGTCGAGCGCCCTGACGCCGTCCCATGGGGTTTCGCCGATTCCGAACGAGAGCTGAACTCGCCGCCGCCGTTCTCTGTCACGCCCGGCCCAACGCTCGAGGCCGGACATCAACCCCGGTACCGGGCTGCCCGCATTCCCCCTCCGGTCTTCCCAAGGGAGGAGGTGGTACCAGTCGACCCATCGACCCGTTGTGGTCACCTCTCGCGTCAGGACCAGGTAGGCGACGCCGACGGTGCGCAGCCCATCGGCGCGGGCCCGAGCCCGATCCCCGAAGGTGTACAGCTGCTCGACATAGCCGACGGACAAGCCAACCTGATCCGTGATGAGCCGGCGCATCGCCAACTCCAGGGTGTCGTCATCGTCGAGGTCTCCGGAAACGAGCGCGGGCGTCTCGCTCCCAACCGTGAGGATGCGGGGTCGGTCATCGGTGACGGCCACCACAACGGCTTCCAGGGAAACCCGCGCGAAGCCGGTTCGTCGACTCACTTGGCCAGGTTCACATCCGCTCGATCATCGCGTCGGCGAACTGGGACGTCCTGACTTCCGTGGCCCCTTCGGTGAGACGTGCGAAGTCGTAGGTGACGATGCCTGCCGAGATCGCCGACTCCAGACCGGTGACGATGAGATCGGCGGCTTCTCCCCAGCCCATGTAGCGCAACATCATCTCTCCCGACAACATCACCGAGCCAGGATTGACCTTGTCCTGGCCTGCGTACTTCGGAGCCGTGCCATGGGTCGCCTCGAACACTGCATGACCGGTGTCGTAGTTGATGTTTCCGCCGGGCGCGATGCCGATCCCGCCGACCTGGGCAGCGAGAGCGTCAGAGATGTAGTCACCGTTCAGGTTCATCGTCGCGATCACGTCGTACTCGGCGGGTCGGGTCAGGACTTGTTGGAGCATCGCGTCAGCAATCACGTCCTTGACGAGGAGCCGGTCGCCCGGGTTGCCACCGCAGTCCTCCCACGACACGGCCACATCGGAGAACTCTTCCCGCACGAGGTCGTATCCCCAACTCCTGAAGGCCCCTTCCGTGAACTTCATGATGTTGCCCTTGTGCACCAACGTCACCGACTTTCGGCCGTTGGCGAGCGCATATCTGATCGCAGCCCGGATCAGCCGCTTCGACCCCGAGACCGAAATGGGCTTGATGCCGATGCCGGAGTCGGGCTTGATCGACCAGCCGAATTGCTCCTCCATGAATGCCAACAGTTTTCCGGCATCGGCCGAGTTCGCCTCCAGTTCCTTTCCTGCGTACACATCCTCGGTGTTCTCGCGGAAGATGACCATGTCGACGAGTCCGGGCTCCTTGACCGGCGACGGGACGCCATCGAACCAGCGAACCGGCCGAACGCACGCGTAGAGGTCGAGCGTCTGACGCAACGCTACGTTGAGCGAACGGATCCCGCCACCGACAGGGGTCGTGAGCGGGCCCTTGATGCCGACGAGTTGCTCCCTGAATGCATCGACGGTCTCATCCGGAAGCCACGAACCGGTGCTGTTGAACGCCTTCTCACCAGCCAGGACCTCACGCCAGGCGATGCGGCGCGATCCGCCATACGCCTTCGCAACGGCGTGGTCGAACACACGGACGGACGCCGCCCAGATGTCGGGTCCGATCCCGTCGCCTTCGATGAATGGGACGATCGGCTCATCGGGAACGACCACTCCAGATGTTCCCATCGTGATGTTTTCCGCCATGATGTTGCTCCTCGGGGTTTGCGCGCGGCCAAAGCGTACCGGACTGACCACCGCCGCCCGCTGACTCCTCGCGATCGAACGAGAAACGGACCGACATGGAGCTGATCGTCGGCATTGCAGGATTGGTCATCGGCGCCTTGTGGGGGCGCTGGCGGCGCGACGTGCGCGCTCGACGACAACTGGCTGAGATGGAGAGGACCTGGGCCAACAAACTCGCTCGGGCCGACGAGGCGTTCCTGGCCAAGCTGGCAGAGTTGCGAGCCGAGTCTCGCGGCGCCGTGACCCTCCAAGCCACCGCTCACGAGGCGGGCGACCCGACACATCCCACTGACGACAAGGTGCGCAACACGGATGTGCTCCCTCCCGCCCCCAAGACCGAACCGTCGCCCGCGCTTGATGAGCCAGGTCTCGAGAGCAGACCGTCGGACTCCGACCCTGCTTCCGGCGACGGAGACCTGGACGTCTCGATGGACCAGGACGTCTCGGCCGTTCTCATGGAAAGCCACGAATCCTCTGCGGCCGCGGCCGGAGCCTCAGAGCCGATCGAAGCGGTTTCGGCGGAAGCAGAAGCAGACCAGCCCGAACCAGAGGCCGGCCACCCCGCACCAGAAGCCGACCAGCCCGCGCCAGAAGCCGACCACCCCGCACCAGAAGCCGACCACCCCG
>JAOUGY010000378.1 GCA_029865445.1 Acidimicrobiia bacterium
GTGGCATTCTGGCCGAACGTTCCGTGGACCGGGCTCCTGGTCGCTACGGTCTCCGTGGCCGGGGTGACACCGCTCCTCTACTACCCGATGTCGAAGTCCCTGTGGAGCGCTATCGAGATGTCATATCACGAGTTGGAGCCCGCGGAGCGGACGGCGGCAAGCGCCCGCATGGCTCAGAAATCTCCGTAGTCGTCCTCTCTGACCCGAGCGAACCCGGAAAGACCCAGGGATGGGATCGATATCACCTGCAGAGCCTGCGCGACGTCGTCGATGCGTGCGAATCCCGGAGCCGCGATCAGAGGTTGTATCGGGTGAGGTCCGAACGTGTGCACGATACGAAGCCCGCTCGTCTCCGAGCGCTTCAGCACGTTGGCGTCGATCGCCGCGGCATCCACTTCCCCTCTGAGCACCGGGTCCATCGACTTCCGGTGGCCACCCGAGAACACGGACACGACATCCAGCCCGAGGGCCTTCACGACACACCCGTACCCACTCAGCGAACGCTCGTCGTTGACCGCCCACCGAGCCGACACGAGGTCGTCGAGGTTGGCCGCGTCCGAGTCGGGTCCGACCACGACGTCGGAGAAGTACACGGGTAGTCCCGCTGCCCGCGGGTCGTCGAACACCGGGGCCATAGGGACCAGAGCGACGGGTAGCCGCGCTCGCAACTCGGCGTACGACGGCGCGCACACAAAGGCGAGGTCGGCGCCGTCAAGACCCACCACCGGATCGGGGCCCGACGCTCCGGTCACAAAGGACACGTCGACCTCTATGCCCAGCAACCCGGCGAGTCTTTCTCCGATACCTTCGAAGATGGCCGTGGGCAGACCAGGGCTCAGGTACGAGACCAGGCTGATCACAGTCGTTTTGCGATCTCTTCCAGCATCACCTCGGTGGCGCCACCGCCGATCGAGTGGATCCGGGCATCGCGAAACATTCGTTCGACTGCGGTCTCGGATATGTATCCCATCCCTCCGTGGAATTGAACGCAGTCGTACAGCACCCGGTTCGTCAATTCACCCATGAACGCCTTCACCATCGAGACCTCGGCAACGGCATCGTTTCCTTGATCGATGAGCCAGGCGGCGTGATAGATGAGCTGTCGCGCCGCCTCCACCTCGGCGGCCCGCATGGCCAACCGCTGCCGGATCGCCTGCTTCGTCCACAGAGGTTCACCGAACGCCATCCGGTTCTTCGTGTACTCGAGGGTGAGTTCGATGGCCCGGCTCGATTCTCCCAGCGCCATGGCGCCGAGCACGAGACGTTCGTGCTGGAAGTTCCGCATGATCTGATAGAAGCCACTGTCGAGGTCTCCGAGCACGTTCGACTCGGGAACCCAGCAGTCTTGGAACGACAGTTCTGCGGTGTCCGAGCTCTTCCACCCCATCTTGCGCAGCGCCCGAGACACCTCAAACCCCTCAGTCCCCTTCTCGACACCAAAGATCGAGATCCCCCTCGATGCCTTGGCATCGGGATTGGTGCGAGCCGCCACGAAGACCACATCGGCATGAACGCCGTTCGTGATGTACATCTTGGCGCCGTTGATGAGAAAGCCGTCGCCATCCCGCTTGGCCGTCGTACGCATACCGGCCACGTCCGAGCCGGCGTCTGGTTCGGTCACACCGAGCGCCCCCACCAGTGTGCCGGCCATGAGCCCGGGCAGCCACCGCTCTTTCTGGGTCGGTGAACCCGAGCCGAGGAGGTAGCGCATAGCGAGGTCGACGTGGGCGATGGCCGTGATCGCGAACCCGCCGTAGGTGGACCGCCCGAGTTCTTCCGCCAGTATCGCCGAGGCAACCGCCCCCAAGCCCAGCCCTCCATCCGCCTCCGACACTCCGAGCGAGAAGAAGCCGAGGTCCCCCATCTGTGTCATCACCTGACGGGGCACCAGTCCCTCTTCTTCCCACTCGTCCGCATGCGGGACCACACGTTCTTCGACAAAACGACGCGCCTGCGTCCGGATATCGGACAGAACGTCCGACTCGTAGATCAGCATGGGGCCACTGTATTCACCGAACCTCCGGGGTCGACCCACGGGACCCAACGGATCGGTCAGCCGAGTTTCGACACCTGATCGGCTGCGGCTTCCACGTGACCTGGATCATGGGGTGAGGCGAGATTGACGATGAACCCGTCGGCACCGGCGGAGGCATAGGTCTCGATCGTCTGGCACAGCCCGTCGGGCGCAGTGGCATCGAATCGGATCATCACCGATTTGTGAATCATCTCCGGATCGCGCCCGTACGCCGCACAATGCTCACCGAGCACGTCGCGTTTGCGACGCCAAACCTCCACGTCGATCGGGGGCGAGTTCCAATGGTCCGCAAAGCGGGCGACCGTTTTCAAGGTTCTCTTCTCACCGCCTCCGCCGATCACGATGGGCGGGCGAGGTCGCTGCGGCCCTTTGGGTTCACAGCGGGCGTCGGTGACCTGGTAGTGCTTGCCGTGAAGGGTCGTCGACTCGTTCGTCAACATACCGGCGATGATCTCGACGGATTCGTCGAACATGTCCATGCGGTCACCCAACGATGCCCCGAGGCTGATCCCGTAGGCATCCGCTTCGGTGTCGTACCAACCGGCGCCCAACCCGAGGTTGAGCCGCCCTCCGCTCACGATGTCGACGGTTGCAGCCATGTTGGCCGTGATGGCGGGATGACGGTACGGCATGCCGTTGACCATCGTGCCCACCCGGATGCGCTCGGTGGCCTGCGCAAGGGCCGCCAACGCGGTCCACCCTTCGAGGCACGGACCGTTCGGATCCCCGTGGATCGGATAGAAGTGATCGAAGACCCAGGCAGACTCGAAGATGTCGATCGAATCGGCTCGCTGCCAGGTGGCGAGCATCGCGTCCCAGGTCGTGTGTTGAGGGTTGGTTTTGATTCCGAACTTCATACGACGACCTTACCGACGTCTGCAATCGATTGCTGCCGTCGGGGGCCGCCGATAGGATCGGGCGGTGACCACGCCCCCTTCGACCCCGGCCATCGAACGTGTCCGATCGTCCGGTCTCCCCCATCGCATCGTCTTCTACGGCCCGGTCGCGTCGGCCGAAGAGGCGGCCGAGAGACGGGGTGTGCCGCTGGCGGCCCTCGCGAAGACCCTCGTCGTACGTGTCGAGGAAGGTCGATATGTGCTCGTGCTCATTCCCGGTGATTCCGGTCTCGACTATCCGAAGTTGAGAACCGTCCTCGGCGTTCGCCGACTGACGATGCCTTCGCCCGAGGAGGCGCTCGCCGCCACCGGCTACGAGCGAGGAACGATCAACCCGATCGAGGCCGGAGGTTGGCCGGCGATCGTCGACCGCCGCCTGACCGAGGCGGCTGAGGTCTCACTCGGGTCCGGTGCGCACGGGTGGGCGATTCACCTGACGCCACCCGACCTCGTAGCCCTCGTCGACGCCCAGATCGCCGACATCACGAAACCTGCCGACCCCGCCTGAACTCCTCACACGTCGGCCTGTGCCGGCAGGAGGCGCACCAAGGTCCGACCGAGTAGTCGGGAGCGAGCGAGCGGTCCGGGTGCCAGCCTGCGATCCGGTCGGCAGCGGCACGGAGACGATCGAGAGC
>JAOUGY010000379.1 GCA_029865445.1 Acidimicrobiia bacterium
CGACCAGGAAGTCGAATTGAACCCCGGCGCCCTTCACCTTTGGTTTGTCTTCGATGATCTCGAATCCTGCGTTCTCGAGCACCACCCGGGCGAGGTCGTGGGCTTTCTTGCCCTCCTGGGTGGCCCGGGCCTGGAAATGCTCGATCCGAGCCTCGCGGTCGGGGAGGTCGAGTGGGAGCGGGTCTTCTCCGGCCACGACCACGTGGCGGATGACCCGGCGTTGACGTTCCGTTTCCAGCCGCTTGTTGGCGACTGCCACGTAGTCGGGATCGAGGTCGAACCCGATACCCCGGCGTTCGGTCCGTTCGGCCGCCACCACTGTGGTCCCCGAACCGAGGAAGGGGTCGAGCACCACGTCGCCTTTGTAGGTGTACAGGTCGATGAGCCGCCTCGGAAGTTCTATGGGGAATGGGGCCGGATGCTGGACGCGGCGAGCGCTCTCGGAGTCGATGCGCCAGACGTCGAGGGTCGCCTCCATGAAGTCGTCTGCACTGAGAGTGGATTCGTGGGGATGGCCTTCGGCGGCCCGGGACTTGGGCTTGGCCCGGTCGAAGCGACCTTTCGACGCCACTATGACCCGCTCGGTGATGTCGCGCAGAACGGGATTGGCGGCCGAGCGGTAGGACCCCCAGGCGAGGGACCCAGTGGCGCCGTCGGCCTTGTGCCAGATGATCTCGCCTCGAAGGAGCAGACCTAGGTCGTCCTGGAGGATGGAGATGACATCGGCGGACAGGCTTCGATACGGCTTACGCCCGAGGTTGGCGATGTTCACGGCGATGCGGCCCCCCGGTTCGAGGACCCTGACGCATTCGGCGAAGACCTCGCGCAACATCTGGAGGTACTCGAGATAGGACTCCGGGACGCCGCCGGCGGAGGCTCTGGTGTTGGGATCGCCCGTGACGGCGACCTCGTACTCCTTGCCCACGAAGTAGGGCGGTGAGGTGACGACGAGGGCGACGCTGTTGTCGGGAAGCACGTCCATGTCACGACTGTCCCCGAGCCGGCAAGGATCGGCGAGGACGTGGGCCGGGATCGGAATGATCGTGTCGTCGTCGGAGATGACCGGCGGCGTGAATCGGGAGTAGAAGGCGGATGCGTCGTGGTTCTCGCGTTTCGACACCCCGAACGCCGAGGTCTCGGTGCCCCGACGCGCGCTCTCTTCACCGGATCGGCTGGTCATGACCACATCCTACGGGCCACCTGTGACAGATTCCGGGAAGCCGGTTCGGCACCGGTGGTCACTCCCGGGGGTCGTCCAGACCGACCTCCTGGCAGAGGCGCTTCGACACCGCCCACGAACCGGCATCCTGGTTGCACAGCACGATGACGCTCATCCCGTCGTCGACGAAATACGAGGTGATCGCCGCCACGCCCGGATCACCCCCGGCATGCCCGAGAATCGTGACCCGACCGTCGACCACCGTCAGCTCGAGCCCGTACCCGTACGCCTCCAGGCCATCGGTGTCCGGGATGAAGGCGTTCGGTCGCATCATCAACAGGTAGGTCTCATCCGACACGAGGCGGCCGCCGTCCAGAGCTTCGAAGAACCGGGCCAGATCCCCAGCCGTGGTGATGATCCCGCCATCGGGCATGCCCGCCGCCGGGACGGCGTACAGGTTCGACCGACCCTTCTCGTTCGGGCGGTCGGAGGTGGCGTACCCGAGGGCGAGCCCAGGCGGATCGAAGTCCAGATCGGTGAACGAGGTGTCCGCCATGCCCGCCGGGGCCAGAACCTCGTCGGCGACGAAGTCCCGGTATCGCCGGCCGGTGACCTGCTCGATGATCAACCCGATCAGGATGTAGTTGGAATCGCTGTATCGCCAATCCTCCCCGGGTGCGAACACCGACGGCAGGTCGGCGAAGAGGGGGAGCATGTCCGCCACCTCGCGAATCCGGTAGCAGGGGATCCGATCCCAGCAGCTGACGAACGACGCCCACGACTCGTCTTCGTCATCGTGGTAATTGGCGAGCCCCGACATGTGACACAACAGGTGATGCATTGTGTGTTCGGCGGCGACCGCGCCCGGTCGGAGCTCGGGAGGCAGGACCTCGGTCAACGGTGTGTCGAGGGCGATGGCACCCTCCTCGACCAGCCTCAGAGCGGCGACGGCCGACATCATCTTCGTCACCGATGCCACCTGGAATCTGGTCCCCACCGTCACCGGCACCCCGAGTCCCCGGTGCGCCAGACCGGCGGCATGTTCGAACACCGTCTCGCCGCGACGGGCAACGAGTGCAACACCGCTGAACTGGCCGCTCTCGGCTCGTCCATCGATCCACTTTCGGACTGAGTCGTTCATTGCCGCAGCCTACGAAATCTCGACGGGAGGGGACACCGATTACCCTGCTCGGCGATGGCTCAACCGGTTCGCATCATCACCGTCTGTGCCGGAAACATCTGTCGGTCGCCCGCTGCCGAGGCCGCCATCAGGGAAGCCGCGGCCGAGACCGGACTTGCCGTCGAGCTCGACTCCGCCGGCATCGGACCATGGCACATCGGCCAACCCCCGAATCCGCGTATGCAGAGGGCGGCGTCATCGTTGGGACTGGGAGTCTCCGGGCGGGCACGTCAGATCGAACCGGCAGACTTCGATCGCTTCGACCTGATCCTGGCCATGGATCGTCAAAATCTCGAGGACCTCCGCGCTCTGGCCCCGGACTCCTCGGCCGAGGCCAAGATCCACCTCTTCCGGACCTACGACCCCAACGCCACCGACGACGAGGTTCCCGACCCCTACTACGGGGCAGATCAGGGTTTCGTCGATGTCGTGCGCATGGTGCGTGCTGCGGCCAGAGGCCTGGTCGCTTCGCTCGAGAGGGGCTCCGACTGAGCTGGGCGCTTGTGCGCTGCGACCCCGAGGTCACGGTCAAGGAGACGACCTACGACGCTCTGCTCGAAGCCGATGGCCTTCGGGCGCTCGCCGAGGCGGGTGCACCGGTGCCGGCGGTTCTGGAAGCCACGTCCGCCCGGCTGGTGATGACCACGGTGTCGGGTGGCAATGGCTGGGCTGCGCTCGGTCGATCGCTGGCCTCGCTCCATCGCACCGTGGGTCCGTCGTTCGGGTGGCGCCACGACAACGTGATCGGACCCCTCCCCCAGTCGAACACGTGGACGGAGGATTGGCCGGGCTTCTACATCGAGCACCGACTCCGGCCGTGGATGGATGCCGTGAGCGGCGGCTTGCGAGACCGGCTCGACCGCGTCTGCGACACCGTGCTCCCGAGACTCCTCGATCACCACCCCGTGCCTTCCCTGGTCCACGGCGACCTGTGGTCGGGCAACGTGGTGGACGGATCGTGGCTCATCGATCCAGCCGTGAGCTACTCGGACCGCGAGGTCGACCTGGCATTCGCCACCCTGTTCGGCGGGATTCCGGTGCCGTTCTTCGATGCATACCACGACACCTGGCCGCTCGACCCAGGATGGAAGGAGCGTCGACCCGCCCTCCAGCTCTATCACCTGCTCGTCCACATCGAGCTCTTCGGCTCCACATACGTCCCGCTGCTCGAGGACCGACTGGCCGCCGTCGAGACCTAGTAATAACCGCTCTGGCGTAGGGTCAAA
>JAOUGY010000380.1 GCA_029865445.1 Acidimicrobiia bacterium
CGCTGGTCGACATCTTGATGGGGCGTGAGCAATTGTGCTCCGCCCTCGACGCGGCGAAGGATCTCAGCCTCTACCTGGTCGAGCGCTCCGACGTCTGGATGTGACCCAGGGTCAGGCGGGGGCGGGCGCGGGGGCTGTCGATCGCCCGATGATCAGCTCGGGTTCGAAGAGATGGAGCTGATGGGCGCCCCGGCCGGCGGTCTCCAGCATGGAGACGACCGACTGCGCCATACGGTCCACCGGCTGGCGGACGCTCGTGAGGGACGGGTCGGTGTAGGAGACCAGGCTTGTGCCGTCGAACCCGACCACCGACACGTCGCGTGGGACCTCGTGCCCCCATGACCTCAATCCGGCGACGGCCCCGAGCGCCATGAGATCTCCGCCGGTGATGATGGCGGTTGCGCCTGCCTCCACGAGTTTGGCGGTACCGGCCCGGCCGCCTTCGATCGTGAACATGGTCTCCGAAATGAGATCCCGGTCCGATCCGAGGCCTGCGCTTTCGAGACCCGACTCGTATCCGGCGATGAGCTGGCGCGTGCTGTTGTACCGGCGAGGGCCGACCATGCATCCGATCCGCCGGTGCCCGAGCGACGCCAGGTACCTCACCGCCATCGATCCGCCGCTGGCGATGTCGACGGCAACCGCGGAGAGCGGGCAGTCCCGATCGACGCCGTTGACGAGCACGGTGGGTATGCGGGCGGCGAGGTCCATGTATTCGGCATATCCGATCTCCGGCGACGAGTAGCGACCATTCACGACCACGACTCCTGCCGCTTCGCTGGAGAGGAAGTGGTCGAGGTACTCCTGTTCGTTCACGGTGTCGGACGTCGCCGAGCAGATCATGGCGAGCATGCCCTGGCGGGCGAGCCTGGCTTCGATCGCCTGGGCCATCACCGGAAAGATCGGGTTGTCGAGTTCGGGTGTGATGATCCCAATCACACCGTTCGTCTGTTGACGGACTGGCACGTCGCGGTAGCCGAGGTCTGAAAGTGCTTCCAAGACTCGTTCGCGGGTCGAGTTCGCTACTCCCTGTTTCCCGTTCAGTACGCGACTGGCCGTTGCGAGGGAGACTCCCGCAAGATCGGCGACCTCGTTGAGCTTGGGGCGCGGCGTCACGGGTCCGGACGTTATCAGGCTCGCTGCAACCGGTCGATGAAATTGCGAAACTTTTCTGCAAGAAATGGCACGCGGCTGAAAACGACGTGCTTTACTTCGCGGCGCATCCTCCGGATGCCCCATATCTCAGAGGAGGAAAGGTGACAACCAAGCGCTTCAGCTGGCTCGCCCTTCTCGCAGCGCTCGCCATGATCGTGGCGGCCTGCGGTGGAGGCGAGACCGCCAGCGAAGAGACAACCGCAGAAACGACCGCAACCACCGCGGCACCCGAACCCGCGACGACCGTCGCGGAAGAGACCACCACCACCGAGGCTGCCCCCGCCGCCGAGCTCGTGGTGTGGGCAGACGCCAACCGCTCCCCCGTCGTCGAGGCAATCGCCCCGGCGTTCGAGGAGGCGACCGGTGTCAGCATCAAGGTCGAAGTCCAGGACTTCGGTCAGATCAAGGATCTCGCCACCACGGCGGCACCCGCCGGCGAAGGCCCCGACGTGTTCATCGGCGCCCACGACTGGACTGGTGAGCTCGTCGCCAACGGCATCGTCGAGCCCATGGACTTGAGCTCGGTCGAGTCGAACCTCGATCCTCAGGCCATTGCCGCGTTCACCGTCGACGGGACCACCTACGGTCTTCCGGTGGCCATCGAGACGGTCGGTCTGTATCGCAACACCGACCTGGTCCCCGATGCCCCCGCAACCTTCGAGGAAATCGGAGAGATCTGCGCCGGTCTCGAGGCTCTCGAGAACTGCATCGGCGTGCCCGGCGGTGGCGACGGTGGCGACGCCTACCACAACTACTTCTGGGTGTCCGCCGAAGGCGGCTACATCTTCCGCTACGACGACGGCGTGGGTTATGACCCGACCGATGTCGGTCTCGACAACGATGGCGCCGTCGCCGGTGTGTCCTTCCTGGAGGGCCTGGTCGCGGACGGAGTTGTCGGCTCGGTCAACTACGACACCGCCAAGAGCCTCTTCCTGGCCGGGAGCCAGCCCTTCTGGGTGACCGGCCCCTGGGAGCTCGGCACGCTGAACGGTCAGACCGACGTCAACTGGGCGGCCTCGACGCTTCCGACCATCGCCGGCAACGACCCGGCGCCAATGGTCGGTTCGCAGGGTCTGTACCTGAGCGCGTTCTCGGAGAACAAGGTTCTCGCACAGTCGTTCCTGCTCGAGTACATCGCCACCACCGATGTGATGCAGGCCATCTTCGACGCAGATGCTCGGCCGCCGGTCTTCTCCGGTGTCGACGCGGGCGCCAACCAGGCTGCCGTCGATTCCTTCCTGGCCTCGGCCGCCAACGGCTACATCATGCCGAACATCCCGCAGATGGGCGCCGTGTGGGGTCCGTTGGGTGACAACCTGCTGCTTGTCCGCAACGGCGAGTCGGCTGCCGCCGATGCCATGGCAACAGCCGCTGAAGCGGTCCGGGCAGCCGTCGCCGGCTGACACCGATAGATAGGATCGCAGCATGATCGACCACGAGGACCGGGTGCAACAAAAGGCCCGGCCCTCGTGGTCGAAGACCTTCTGGTTCAAGATCGGATTCGTGGCGCTGCTCGACGCCATGGCCATATTTGCGATTCCGATCCTGGCGGCCGATCGCGCATGGCCTCTCTTGGTGATACTGGTGCTCTCGGTGGCGCTCATCAACTGGGCCTACCTCTCACCTCGCGCCAACGCCATCCGCTGGCTTGCGCCCGGGTTGATTCCCCTTGCCCTGTTCGTGGTCTGGCCCGTCTTCTATACCGCATACGTCTCTCTCACCAACTGGGCCACAGGCAACGTCCTGACCAAAGAGCAGGTCGTCGCCCAACTCGAGAGAGAGGTCATCCGCGGAGAGGCAGGCGGATCGTTGGCGCTGACCGTGCTCCAGGATCCAGCCGGGGAGATCGCCTACTACCTGGTGGACAACGACGGTGAGGTCTACTTCGGACTTCCCCGCGATCGTGCAGCAGATCCCATGCCCGACGCCCTGCTCGATGCAACCGCTCTGGGAGTGGTCGACGAGGATGGAGACGGGCGGCCGGAGTCGGTGGGCGACTACGAGCAGGTTTCGGGTCTCGCTCTCACCGGCCTCGTGGCACAGGGGCTCATCGAAGACAGCGTGCTCGACGTCCCCGGCGGTGTTGCCGAGGTCACCACCACGTCTCAGGCGCGGCTCATCCAGGCTGGAACCCGCTACACCTACGACCCGCAAACCGACGTCCTCTACGACGCTCAGACCGACACGTCCTGCACGCCTCAGGCCGGGAACTTCGTGTGTGATGACGGGCGGCGTATCGACCCGGGCTGGCGGATCCTGGTGGGCGGAGAGAACTACACCTCGATCCTCACCGATCCGGGCATCCGAGGGCCTTTCCTGCAGGTCTTCGTGTGGAACCTCGTGTTCGCGTTCATGTCGGTGGCCCTCACCTTCATCGTCGGTCTCACACTCGCCAACGCCCTCCAGGAA
>JAOUGY010000381.1 GCA_029865445.1 Acidimicrobiia bacterium
GCGAGGACTTCGACGAGAATCCTGCCGGCGCCTCGCCCTTGATAGGAGTCGAGGACTGTGACCGCGACATCGGCCGAGTCCGGGTCGTCGTCGAAGCGCACCCATCGGCCGATGCCTACGGGCCGGTCCTCATCGAGAAGTCCGACCGCAATGTGATGAGCCTGGTCCGGCTGCGAGAGATATGCCAGTTGACGCCGGGAGAGGGTCGGCATCGGACCGAAGAACCGGAGATACCTCGATCGTTCCGACATGTGTTCGAACCCGTTCTGGATCAGGTCCCGGTCTTCGGGAGTCACCGGACGCACGACGAAGACGGTGCCGTCTGCCAGCGACACTGCGGGGACGTCTGAAGTCTGTTCGGGGTTCATGGGTGCCTCTGAGGTCGATGCGGAGCCGGAGCCTCATCGCTTGCAATAGCAAGCATATCATTTCGCAACAGCAAACCTGCTCGACGGCGACCCTCTTCTTGTCGGCCCGAGCGGGACTGTGACTAAGATCCGGCGGGCTCTCGTCTTGCCGCCGAGAGCATCAGCAGGCGCGGGGGAAGCCACCGCGGCCCAACGAAGGGGGTTGCCAGGTGCGGGCAACGACTCAAGACCGCCACGAGCGGGTAGTTCAGACCATTCAGGCCAACGTCCAGGCCGGGGTCGACCACGGGCTGCTCGCCCAGCACGTCGATGACGTCTCCAACGGAGACGGAACCGTTCAGATCGACGGCCGGACACTCGCCAATTTCGGTTCTTGCTCATATCTCGGTCTGTGTGGTCATCCCGACCTGGAGCGGGCGGCCCTCGACGGAATCAAGCAGTTTGGGGTCTCGTTCTCCTCATCGCGGCTCTACGCAGCCTTGCCCTACTACGCCGAACTCGAGCAGAAACTGTCCGAGATCACCGGCGGTCATGTGATCGCGGCCGGATCGACGACGCTCGCACATCTCTCGGCGTTGCCGTCGATCGTCGGTGGTGATGCCATCGTGCTGCTCGATCGTGCAGCCCACTCCTCGCTTCATCTCACGACCCAGCTGTTACAGGCTCGAGGTGTGCCGGTCCACCTGGTCCCACACAACGATCTGGTGGCATTGGAGTCCATGGTCGAGCAGTACTCGGCCGAACACGATCAGGTGTGGTTCGTGGGTGATGGCGTCTACTCGATGCTCGGTGACATCGGCGACAACAACGCCATCATCGATATGGTGGCCCGCCACGACAAGATGTATGCGTATATCGACGACGCCCACGGATTCGGCTGGGCGGGCAGGCATGGTCGAGGCGTCGCCCTGTCCGAACGCGACATGCATCCCCGTCTGGTCGTAGCGGTTTCACTGTCGAAAGCTTTCGGCGCAGGCGGCGGGGCGATCGTGGTGGGCGACTGCGAACTCCACACCCAGATCATGCTCCGCGGTGGTCCACTCATGTTCGGAGGACCCATCCAGGTGGCGGAACTGGCCGCCGGAGTGGCAGCTGCCGATCTGCTGCTCTCACCTGAGCTGGGGCGGCGCCAGGAACGTCTCATCGAACAGATCCACTTCGTGCGCCACAGGTCTCGCGAACTCGGTATTCCGATGGCAGCGTGGGACTCGACGCCGATCTGGTTCGTGCGGATCGGACCGTTGGAGCCAACGAGGGCCGTTGGCCGCCACCTGATCGAACGCGGACACTGGACGAATCACGCGGGTTTCCCGGTGGTTCCGGTGGGGCGGGCCGGAGTCCGATTCACCCACACCCTCAATCAGTCTCTCGACCAGCTCAACGACTTGTTGGAGTCGATCGCCGAGGCGCTCGCTCTCCACGTTCCGAACGCCGATGTCGTCGACCTGACCGAGTTGGAAACTGCGGGCTGACTCACCTCAGTGGTTGATAGCCGGCCACGTCGTGATGGGGCGTGTCGAGGTACACCTTGGCTTCGGGCGCTCCCGAGAAGCGACCATGAGACCACCGGACCTCGACGTGGCCCTCGGTGACGATCCGCTCACCGTCGGCCCTGTCTACGACTTCTGCCCTCCACAAGACGACGGGCTGGCCCGCGGCGTCCGGGAAGACGTCGAGCGATCGAATGCGGTATCGGTTCCGGTGATCCCACGGGGTGGCGGTGCGGTATCTGATCGGGTCGCCCTTCACCCCGGCGCCCAACACGAAGTAGGGGGCGGCCTCGAGTCGAAGCAGGCGCCACAACATCTCGTCGCGTCCGGATTCGATCGTCTGACGCCAGCGCTCCGCCGAGGCCGACGCCACGACCCATGCAAACGACCTATAGACGTCTATCACGTCGTCGGGCCAGTGCCGCCGGAGTTCTCGCTTGAGGGCCGCTCGATGGTGGGGTTCGAGCTCGATCACGGTCTCGGGCAGGTGGGCGCTGACGTTGGCCCGGCACGCCGCGTACAACTCCTGGTAGGCCTCCGGGGCAACGGTGTGGTACCAATCTGCCCGATCGACCGCCCTCGTCGCCAGACCCCGCTCGAACAGCCCACCAGGACTGACGTTGTGCAGGAGGTTCGAACCGTACTTGCAGCTGATCAGGTACACGTGATCGACTCTGAGATCGGCGGGCACCTGCTCATATCCTGGCGGCTTGTGGGGACCTTTCCACTCGACGCGGTCCGGCACCCGGCCCCGCAGGCCGTCGGTGGAGTGGAGAAAGTGGCGTCCGTTGTCCCATGCGGTCCGAAACTCGGCTTGATGGCTACCCGATCGAAACGCATCCTCCAATCGGTCGTAATTGCCGGGTTCGACATGAAGTAGCCAGTCCGGCCTGGCCAGCAACGCTCGCTCCAGGTCAGAGAACCCGAGCATCGCCAGCCCGGTGACGATCTCGGTGATCTCGGTCTTGATGGCGGGCACGGTCAGCCCCTGAAGAGCGGTGTGAACTGGAGTTGGGCACCGATCAGTTCAGACGGCAGATCATCGCCGTCGTACACGGAGATGTTGGTGTAGACGTCGATGCCGATACCCGTGGCTTCGATCCAGGCGGCAGCTGCCGCCGCCCACCGCTCGGTGAGCAGGGCATCTCGGATCTCGTCCGATCGCTCGGCGAGAAGCCGGTGATCGGTCTTGGCAATCACTTCGACGGCGATCACACGCTGCAGGACATCGATGTCGGTGGCGACGTAGATCGCCGCCGGTTCGGTGTGGACGACGGCGTAGGCAACGGCAGTCACTTCAATACCGGTTGGCTATGTCGACCTGGCGCCAGAAACCTTCGAGCGGAGGCGTCGAATCGTCGATCCCGGTGTATGCCCGCAGCCGGGCAACGCCTTCGTGGTCGAACATCTCGACTGCATCGAACACGCTGGAGGGACCGGCTGCCCGCAGCGCCACGTCTCCTTCGCTGCCAGGCTTGGGAAGGTTGGAGGTGATGATGATGACCTCGGCCCGGTCGAGGCCGTCGTCGACGAGCTGTTTGACCACGTGGATCCGACCGAGGGCCTTCCACAGCGTGTCGGTTCGCATGAGACCGGGTCGGACGGTGGTGAAGGCCCCGGACACATCGACGTACCAACGGCGACCGGTGCTGCCGGCGACCAGGAAGTCGAACTGAACCCCGGCGCCCTTCAC
>JAOUGY010000383.1 GCA_029865445.1 Acidimicrobiia bacterium
ATCGAGATGTCAGACGTTCCTTCCGGAACCAGCGCCACCCATCCCGGATCCACCCGGTGCCCCGACACCAACACCGGACCGGTCACGGGCACGACGCAGTACTCGAACCCCGGATCTGCGACGAACTGGGTCGCCCCCTTGCGGAGGTCGAGATCCACACCGACAGTGGCGCTGTCAACCGAAGCCGGTGACGTCACGCCGGCAAACTGCCCAACAAGAACCGACCCTGTGCACCCCGGTTGCTCGAAAACGGGAAGCTCGGGAACGTGCTGAAACGCTCGACCACCGTGTCGAGTGTCTTCGGGCTGGGCGAGCCACATCTGCACACCGAGGATCGTGCGTGACGTCGCAAGTTCGGCGTGGGCGATCCCATGTCCCGCGGTCATCAGATTCAGCTGACCTGGGCGTATGGGCTGAATCGTCCCGAGCGAGTCGGAGTGGATGGCCTCACCCTCCATGATCCACGTGACGGTCGACAGACCGATGTGCGGGTGGGGACCCACCTCCATGGGATCGGGATCCGTCGCGTCCGGCGGCAACATCAGGTCGACGAAACACCACGGGCCAACCGTCCGCCGACCCTTCGTGGGAAGGACCCGGACGATGTCGAGCCCGCCTACCGAGCCGTGGCGGCCCTCACGCAATTCGATCACGTGTCCGAGCCTACGGGACGCGCACCCGACATGACTCGTGCAGGGCGACATGTGATGAGGACGACAGCACCGTATCCTCGACGAACGAGCACACCATGCGATCAACACTTCTCGTTTCCCTCGCACTCGCCTTGGCTGCCTGCACCTCACGACCGATGGCCGTTCCGGAGGTCTTCCAGGAAACGCCTTCAACCCGTTTCGACACCGAACGGACCACCACCATCCCGGCGCCCGCAACGACGGTCGACCCCGGAACCACATCGCCGAACCCCGAACCGACCGGCGCCGTCGTCGCTCGGGGCGACGGCTGGGAGCTCACCGATGTCGAGTACGAGGCGCTCGTGGAATTCGTTGAGAGGTCGCATGGTGTGTCATTTCCCGACCCGATCAAACCGCAGATTCTCGGTACCAGCGGCGTCACCGACCTGATCCCGCCCGACTGGGAGATACTCCCCAAGACCCAGTGGGACGTCCTGTCTGCGCTCGGGCTCACCGGCGATCAGACATTTCAGGAGGCGAACGAGATCCGCCGTCAACGCGTCCGTGGCCTGTGCTGCGCCGAAACCGAAGAAGGCATCGCGGTACAAGTGGAGGACGCCGGCGGTGAGGCGATCACGAGCGTCGTGGTCGTCCACGAACTCGTGCACGCGATGTACACGCAGCGGCCGCCCGGAGGAGAGATCCCCGATGCGGCCTTCTCCGAGGTTCTCGACCCACTCTCAGCCGCCTCCGAAGGAGTACCGCAGTGGGTCGCCTTGCGCTACCTCGCCGGCCTACCCGCGACGGTCCAGCAGGAGATGGCAAACGAGTTACCGATCATCCGAATCCAGGACCTCGAAGCGGGCATGACACCGGCGGTGGCCGACGTGTTCACCTTTGGGTACAACCGGGGCGCGGCGATGGCCGAGAGCCTCTCCGAACTGGGCGTCGACCCTCTCACCGAATTGATGGACCGGTTTCCCGCCAGCACCGAGCAGGTCCTCTTCGCCCAAGCCTGGATCGACGAGGAACTACCGACAGAGACGGGTCCGATCGAGCCACCCCCCGGGTTCGAAGCGACGTTCACGGGCCGGCTCGGACCGTACGCCCTCTTGCTGACCGGTGCGACCGTCGCCCCCGAAGACCAGGTGCTGGAACTGGTGCGACCCTGGGCGGGTGACTCATTGGTCATGTGGGCGGAGGGCGACGCGGCCTGCCTGGCCGCGGAGGTGCTCATGGACAGCGCGGAAGCCGCCTCCGACCTCGCCACGTTGCTCGACGGCTGGGCCGCCGATCACGGCGCCGCAACCGTCGCCGTGGACGCGGCTGTCATCTCACTCACGGCCTGCACACCCTGACGGTTTCAGATGCCGCTCACGACGGGGAGCACCCGCTCGCCGATCAGTTCGATCCCACGTTCGGGTGTGACACCGTGAGGCGTTCCCAATTCGACCCTGGCGGCCCCCGCCTGCAACAGAGCTCCGACCTGGTCGGCGACCTGGTCGGGGGTGCCGCTGAACGCGAATCGATCGAGCGTCTCGTCATCGATGAACGCGGCTGCCCGTTCTGGCCGGCCCATCGCGACATCTGCTCGCACACGCTCCACCACCTCTGGTGCCACCGAGAAAGTCGGATCGAGATCGGCCACGACGCCGAGATACATCGCAACCTCGCGACGCGCGAGAGAGCGGGCTCGTTCGCCGTCGGTGTCGACAACGGATACGGCGCCCATCACCACACCCACCGTTCCCGGTGTCCGACCGGATTCCACCTCGCCCACGGCCAGACGGCGCCGGGCCATAGTCACCATTTCCGGGTTCGCGCTACCGCCCACCTTCGCCTCGTCGGCGATCCGACCGGCCAGACGCAGCATCTTCTTGCCCCATCCTCCTACCAGTAGGGGCACCTTCGAGCGGACCCGCGGATACCCGAGGGCGACGCCCGGGGCGAGCGTGACTTGATCCCCGTCAAACCCACGATCGTCTCCCGCCAGGAGACGCGAGACGACACTCCATGCCTCGTCGACCCGCTCGACCGCGTGCCGCTGGTCGATGCCGATGGCCTCGAGCCAGGCGCCGCGAGCGAGACCGAGGTAGGCCCGTCCCCCCGAGACCGCGTCCAGGACGGCGATTTGACCGGCGATCTCGAATGGATGGATCGTGAAAGGGTTCAGACACGCCGGACCGATACGAACCCTCGATGTCGCCCGGGCGATCTCGAGCAGGGCCGGTAGAGCCGGCTGAAACGTCAGGTCCGAATACACCGAAATCACATCGAAGCCGTATCCGTCTGCAATCGCCGCCAGCTCGCCATACCGACCCCCGGGCTTGTCGGTTTGGAATGCGATCGACACGCGACCCGACATCAGGTGAGATCAGCGGTTTCGTAGGATTGGGGCCTGCCCCGCTCAATCCGCATCACGAGACGTTCGTCGGGGTCCGGGCAGCAGACTTCGACGTCTTGGGCCATCCAGTCACCGGCGGCCAACGCCCGCTGGTGCGCCGCCAGCAGCGGCAGGATCGAGCCGAGGGCGTAGATGCAGAAGTGTTTGCCCTCCGGTATCCGCAGCCGGCTCGACTCGGTCACCTCGAAGAAGTCCCCGACCCGAAGACCGCACACACTGCGCCCTTCGACGCGATCGACGACCACCCGAAGGTCGAACAGTTCGAAACTGGTGTCGGTCACCCGAAGGTGTCGCACTGCGACGGGTCGCCGGTGTTGAACCCGCGGTTGAACCACTCGACCCGTTGGGCCGAAGACCCGTGCGTCCAGTTCTCGGGACTGACCCGCCCCTGGATCGACTCCTGGATTCGGTCGTCGCCAACCGCTTCGGCGGCATCGATGGCCTCGTTGATCTCACCAGGGCCGAACACCCCCGCATCCGAGATCGAATTGGCCCACACACCGGCGAAGCAG
>JAOUGY010000382.1 GCA_029865445.1 Acidimicrobiia bacterium
GTCAATGGATGCGGGAATCGCCACCACCGGGGTATCACACTCGGTGGCGAGAGCGTGCGCTCCCGTGATCGATCCGTTCCCGCCGACGACCACCAAGCCGGCGGCGTCCCACTCCTGGAGGTTCCTGGCTGCGGCTGCCCGGTGAACCGGATCGAGAAACCTGGGACACCGGGCGGACCCGAGAACCGTCCCTCCCAGCTGGGCGATTCCTTCCATTTCGGGAATCGGCAGCGGGGTCGGAGCGTCGTCGACCCTCCGGGTGAGAGGGGTCATGTCACCATCGATGAGCCCGTCGTAGCCACGGCGAACACCTATCACGTCACAACCCCGAGCCGCCGCCACCTTGGTGACGGCATGGATGGCTGCATTCATTCCCGGGGCGTCACCGCCCGAAGTCAGTACGGCAATAGTCGACATCGGTTGCTCCTTGCGAACAAGCCAAGATAGCGTTGCATAGGCTACGACCCCAGGGAGACACGATGGCGCGATGGATCACAATCGGGGCTCTCGTCGGGGTGACCGCCTGTTCCCCGCAGGCAGCGGCGCCTGCCGATGCCGGCCCGCCACCGGAGGCCGCCCTGATCGTGACAGGGGCCGATCGCAGCGTCAGCCTTCTGGGGCCAGCCGGCGCAACGACGATCATCGCCGACTCGCTACCCGGCGGCGTGTCGATCCAACCAACACCGGCCCCCGGAGGGGACGCCGTCATCTTCACTGGCTCCGGAAAGGATGACGAGGTCGTGGCAGTCGTCTGGGCTGCCGGAACCGTGACGGAGATCGACTTTGGGTTCGCTCCGTTCTACTACCAGTGGTCGCCCAACGGTGAACGGGTGGTGGCTCTCGGAAACGGCTCTTCGGGAGTCGCCGCCGCGATCGCGTCCCGGGACGGATCGGAGCTCGTGCGGCTGGGATCCGATACCCCGTACTTCCTGTCGTGGTCGCCCGACGGTGGCCGCATCGCCACCCATCGAGGCGGGGAAGGTCTCGCCGTCGTTGACCTCGACGGAAGCGCCAGCCCACTCGGAGCGAGACCGGGCGCGTTTCAGGCACCCGAGTGGATCAACGATCACCAGCTGATCGTTGTGGCCGAAGGAAGCTCCCTCGAGGCATCGACGACTCCGGCGACCAAAGATCTGGCCCGCCTGGTGATCGCCGATATCGACGGAACCACGACCGAGCTCGCCCCGCTCGGCGCCGCCGGTCACTTCTCCTACGATCCCGTGTCAGACCGCCTCGCGGTCATCGACGGCGATTCGGCCAGTGAACGGCTTCGGATCATCGACATGGCCACCGGCGATGCTCGAGAGCTCGCCACCGAACCGGTGCTTGCGATGGAGTGGAGCCCCGACGGAACGAGGCTCCTGACCTTCGTCGTACGGGACCGCCAACTCGTGCCCCAGGTATGGGTCGATGCAACGATGGAAGCCGAATACCCTCCGTTCGAGCCCAGCCAGACCTTCCTGACCGAATATCTCCAGTTCTGGGGGCAGTACATGCGTTCTGTACAACTGTGGGCTCCGAGCTCGGATGAGTTCGTCTACGCGACCGTCGAGGACGAGATCGTGTCCCAGAGTCTGGGGTCAGAACCACAGGTTGTTTCCGAAGGAGTGATGGCGCAATGGACCTCTCCCCCGGCATGAAGACGGCGGTGATCGTGTCAGGAGGCGACCCTGTGCCGCCTGATGTACTCGAAGACCTCCCAGACGATCCTTGGGTGGTGGCTGCCGACGGCGGAGCCGACCACGCCGCCGACCTGGGGCTCGCCGTGGACGTCCTCATCGGTGACCTCGACTCGGTGTCGCGAGACGTCGTCTCCTCCATTGACGAAGAGCGCATCATCGGTCATCCGACCGACAAGGACGCCACCGACCTCGAGCTGGCTTTCGAATTGGTGGCCGCCGCCGACGATGTCGACCGAGTGGTTCTCGTCGGTGGAACCGGAGGCCGCCTCGACCACTTTCTCGCCAATGCGATGCTCATCTGCGCTCCCCGCTTCGCTCACCTCGACCTGGTCTGGATCGCGCCGCCCGCACGGGCCACTGTCGTCAGGGACCATGTTCGCCTCCATGGGTCGGTCGGCGACAAGGTCTCGTTGATCCCGATCGGAGGAGACGCAGTCGGGGTCACCACCACCGGACTCCGGTGGCCCCTCGCCGGGGATGACTTGCGGATCGGCTCGACCCGGGGGGTCAGCAACGAGTTCTCGACGGCAGTCTCCACCATCACCATCGAATCGGGCGTCTTGCTCGTCGTCCAGCCAGAAGGCTGATCAGCCGTACACCTCGGGATTGGCGCACGCCGGCATGCGCCGACCCCCCAACGCCTCCGCCATGTTCGAAATCGCCAGATCCACCATGGCGGCCCGGGTTCGCCTGCTGGCGCTGCCGAGATGGGGGATCACGAGGCAGTTCGGGTGACCGAGGAGCGGATGATCGGCAGGCAGCGGCTCGGGATCGGTGACGTCCAGAGCAACACCCGCCAGGAGCCCCCGGTCGAGCGCCTCGGTCAAGGCGGTCGTGTCGACAACCGGCCCCCGCGACACATTCACGAGCGTTGCGTCGGGTTTCATCGCTTCGAGCTCGGGCGTGCCGATGAGGCCCCGGGTGGATTCCGACAGCGGCACCGTGACCACGATGTGGTCGGCTTCTCGGACCAGGTTTTCGAGCGGGCGGTACGAGGCCCTCAACTCCGCTTCGAGATGAGGCTTTCGCCTCGGGCCTGCATACAGCACCTTCATCGCAAAGCCGGCCGCGCGCCGGGCAACGGCGGCGCCGATCCGTCCCAGCCCGACGACACCCAGCGTCGTGTCGTGAAGGTCGCCGCCAAGCAGCAGGTCTGGACGCCAGGGCCCCCATGCCCCGGCGAGGACATGGTCGCGCCCCTCGGGGATCCGCCGGACCGCCGAAGCCAGCAACGCCCAGGCGGTGTCCGCGGTCGTCTCGGTCAATACGTCGGGGGTGTGTCCGACAGGAATACGGCGCTCGGTACACACGCCCAGATCGATGTTGTCGACACCCACCGCAACCTGGGAGACCGCCCGAAGGTCACCGGCCGATACGATCGTCTCGCGGTCGAGGCGATCGGTCAGGTGAGAGACGACCCCGGTTGCCCCGCTCAGTTCGGCAACGAGTTCGTCGTGGGGCATCTGCGTCTGGTGGGGCCACACCACGAGGTGGTGGCCCTCGAGCGGGCTCAGCCGAGCTTCGTCTATCGCGCGGGTGACGACGATCTTCATCCGGCGGGCAGGCTATTCGACGCAGACCGTGACTGCCACCGGGTGGCAATCGGCTCGCGCTCGACTACGTTGTCCATCGTGCCGCGCCCGCTCATCGCACTCGTGTTTGTCGTTGCTGCCTGCACCACGACGTCATCGGCCCCCTCGGGAGGTCCGACCACCGTGGTGGCGCCTCCCTTGACGGCCGCCGTCGAGACCACAATCGCCTCGATCGCCACGACCACCACGACCGAACCGCCCACGACTACCACCACCGAGCTCACCGTCGAATCACTCGGGCCGGGCGAGTCGCTGGCGCTCCGCTCGGACTCGG
>JAOUGY010000073.1 GCA_029865445.1 Acidimicrobiia bacterium
GTCATGAATGAGGGCGTGGACATCCTCAACCTCCGCTCCAGGGGCAACGATTTCGATTGCGAAGTCGGGGCAATGCCATTCGCACAGCTTGCATCCGATGCACTTGTCCAGACCCGGCGTCAGCGGATAGTTCTCCTCGTCGGGCGCCAGCACCTTTTGGGGGCACCAGGCCACACACAACCCGCACGCCTTGCAGAAGTCCTTGTAGACCCGGATCTCGTAGACACCGGGTGTGATCACCTTGTGGTCGGTCGGGACGGCCTCCGTGGTCACATCCATCCGCCGTCCTCGTCGTCCTTGTCGAATTTCTGGCGATATCGGTGACTGAGATCGACAGAGCCGGTCTTCTCCCAGATGACGCCCCGGCCTTGACGATCGTCTTTCGTGACGCCCTCTTTGCGCAGCAGGTCGGCGCCGGTCTCGAGACCCTCGGCGGTGACGGCGTGGGAGAGGCTCGCCCGGCGCAGGAGGGTCGGGTTGGTGCGGACCGTGTCCTTGTCCATGGCGGCGATCATGTCGGTGGCTTCCGGCATGCCGTTCATTCGGCCGTAGATGACGTGGCAGTTCGACACGACCTCGACGAGTGCGAAACCGTCGATGGCAAGCGCCTTCTCCACGGTCTTGGCGAGTGAGGCGGTGTGGTTGACCGTCGCCCGGGCGAAGTAGGCGGCACCGGCGGTACGGGCGAGTGCCTCGAGATCCATCGGACGCTCGAACGAGCCGATGGACGCGGTGGTCGACACGCCTCCCACCGGTGTCGTCGGCGAGGACTGACCGCCGGTCAACCCGTACACGTTGTTGTTGACCACCACCGCAACCATTCCGATGTTGCGGCGGATCGCATGGACGAGGTGGTTCCCACCGATCGACATTGCGTCGCCGTCGCCCATGACCGTTATCACCGTCTGGCTCGGGTTGGCCATCTTGATGCCGGTGGCAAAGGCAGGGGCCCGGCCGTGAGTCGTGTGGATGGTGTTGAAGTCGACGTACCCGGACATGCGCCCGGTGCAGCCGATCCCCGAGACCATCGTCACGTCGTTCTTGTCGAGGCCTCGGTAGTGCACGGCCTGCACGATTGCGTTCATGATGATGCCGAGACCGCAACCCGAGCACCAGGTGGTCGGCATCCGGTCGACCCGGAGGTAGTCGCGCAGGGTCAGCGAGATCTGAACGGTTGCGTTGCTCAAGAGACGGCCTCCCGGTCGACGCGTCCGTCTTCGATGTGTCCGACGAAGGCGTGGTGGTGTGTCCTCACGGCTCGTTCGACTCCTTCGCCGTCGCCGGCGCGGATCGCTTCGAGGATGGCTCGATGTTCAATACCGGTGCGGCGTGCCCGGTCGGCGTGTTCGCCGCCGAGTGCCCGCAGTCTCCGGACCTGGGCGTTCAACGACTCCAACAATGGAACGACGTGCCGGTTCGAGTTGCGACCGAGGATCAGGTCGTGGAACCGCTCGGCGAGCTCGTGTGCTTCCCGCAGCCTGTTTCGCTCGACTGCCGTGTCGTACCGGTCGAGTAGGTCCTCGGCTTCGACGAAGTCCTCGTCAGAGAGCCCGGTCATCGCGGACCGGGTGGCAACGGCCTCCAGCACCGATCGGAGTTCGATGAGGTCGCGGGCGTCGGCGGGGTCGATCTCGGCGACGTAGGTGGCCCGGTAGGGGATGCGGACGACGAGGCCTTCGTGTTCGAGCTGCGCGAGCGCTTGCCGGACCGGTGTCTTGGAGATACCGAGCTGGGCGGCCAGTTCGTCCTCGACGATTGCATCGCCCGGACCGAGGTCGAGGTTGATGATCGCCTCTTTGATGGCGGCGTACGCCTGCTCGGCCAGGGTGCCCTTGGGATTGAGACTGACGACCATGATCGAACATCGTATACGATGTTCGACGTCGATGTCGGGGTGGAAGGGGCGGCCGGCGCCCGGCCGCCCCTTGCCCTCCAGCTCGCTCCTATGGCACTACGACGACCGGTGTGCCGCCCTGGACGAGTTGCCAGTCGACGCTGCCGAAAGCCGCAGGGTCGATGACAACATTCGTCTTCACCCAGTCGATGATCGACTCGCGGATGTCCACGAGCGGATTCCACAGGATGGGTGCTCCCACGACATGGGGGAAGCCCCCGCCGCCATTCTGGCGGTAGTTGTTGATCGCCACGGCGAAGGCCGCGTTGGGATCGATGGGCGCCCCGTCGAACTCCAGGTTCGTGATCCGGGAGCCGGCCGGTTGGTCGATGTCGATGTCGTAATCCAGTCCGTAGATCACGTCGTAGTTGTAGTCGGGACCGTTCCCCGAGATCTGGTCGGGTGTGTACGGCCCGGGAGCGCTGGGCGTGATGAAGAACTGAGCCGACCGCTCCAGATAATCCTTCAACTGGGCACCGGTGAGTTCGATCGCCAGCAGGGTGTTGTCGTAGATGTACATCCCGGCAACGTCTCGGACCGAGACATCTCCATCCGGAATGCCCGCAGTCCGGTTGAACGGCGCGGCGATCGACAGCACGGGCATGGATTCGTACGCCGTGCCGGCCAGCCCCGCCTTCACTGCCTCGGATTGCACGTAGTTGATGAAATCGAGGGCGGGGACGTCGCGATATCTCGCAGCAGCGAGTGACATCTCTTCGAGCGAGGTGCCGATGACGCTGTTGACGTAGTCGACCGTGCGCTGATGGGGTTCGGCGAGGAGAGACACGATCTCGGTGCTCTCGGCCACGCCTGTCACGTTGAGTGTCTGCGACGTCCTGGCGATCACGGCCCATTGGCCTTTCTGTTTCTCGAGATCGAGATCGATCACCGACAGGCGCCGCCCCCAATTCATCGGTTGGGTGAGGAGAACGTCGTCCCCTGTTGCGGGATTGACGATGATCTCCTGGGGGATGTCGCGATGGGAGTGTCCTGCCACGATGGCGTCGATTCCAGGCACCTCCTCTGCGAGCAGGCGTGCGAAATTCTCGGGCCACGGAATGGCGTCACCGTAGGAGGACCCGGTCGTGGCGCCCGAATGAGCGAGAACGACCACGACGTCAGCTCCGTCGTCGAGCATCATCGGGACGTACTTGGCGGCGTACTCCACTCCGCCCTCAAATCCGACCACACCGGTCACGAGACCCTTGTCCCAGATGGCAGATCCTGGCGTCGTGACACCGAGGATCCCGACGCGAATCGGCTTCTTGCCCTTGAGGTTGATCGTTTCGATCACGTATGGCGTCAGCGCCGGAGTTGTGGTGTCCCATTCGACCACGTTGGCGCCCAGCACCGGAAAGTCCAGTTGGTCGATGAATGTCCGCAGGAACGGCACGCCGTAGTTGAACTCGTGGTTGCCCACGACCATGGCGTCGTAGTCCATCGCATTCATCACCGAGGCGATCGGGTGTTCGACCCCGGTTTCGGTGAATGGTTCGACCTTGGCGTAGAACTGCGCCAGCGACGAGCCCTGGATCGTGTCGCCGTTGTCGAGCAGCAGCGTGTGATCGGCTCCGCGGTCGGACCGGATCTCGTCCACGAGCGTCGCCACCTTGGCGAGGCCCGTGTCGGTGGTGAATGGCCTGTTGTTGAAGTAATCCCAGTTGAGCAGGTAGCCGTGGACGTCGGTCGTCGCCATGACTGTGATGCTCGCTCGATGATTGGCCTCGGCCACGGGGTTGGTGGGCGCCGAGTTGGCAGGTAGCGCGATCGTGATCGCAGCGACCAGTGCCGTCAACGACACCCAGATTCGATGGGCGCGACCGGAGTATCGGCCGTGCCCACGGTGTGTGCGCATGTGTCTCTCCTTCGACGACGTCAGGCAGACGTCGACGCCCCACCGTCCCACGCCTCACAATGACCCGCGGTCGCTCCCGGTAGAAGGGCCGGAGTGCCCCAGTGGGTCGGCGAGCGCAGCAGTCCCGAGGTCTGTCTCGATCGACCTCGGGCCGCAGATACACTCGCCCGTCCTTGGAAACCATCTAGTCAGGGGTTCGCCGTGCGGTTTGGTGTCTGTTACTACCCGGAGCAGTGGCCGGAGGACCGGTGGCCGGTCGACGTGCGCGAAATGGCAGACCTAGGCCTCGACCTGGTGAGGATCGGCGAGTTCGCGTGGTCCACGATCGAACCAGAACGCGGTCGATTCGACTGGCGCGTCCTGGACCGAACCGTCGAGTTGGTGGCGCAAGCCGGGATGAAGTTGGTGATGGGTACCCCGACGGCGACCCCTCCGGTGTGGCTCGTTCTGGAGCGGCCGGACGTGTTGGGCGTGAACCCGGACGGTCGGCGCCGAGCGTATGGGAGCCGGCGTCACACGTGCACCACCTCATCGGCCTACAGGGAGGAATCCGCGCGAATCGTGGGAGCCATGGTCGACCGGTTTGGCTCGCACCCCGACGTCGTTGCCTGGCAGGTGGACAACGAGCCAGGGAACCACGACTCGGCTCGCTGTTGGTGCGACGAATGTCAGGCCGCCTTCACCGAATGGCTGGAGCACCGCTTCGGGTCCATCGATGAGCTCAACCGCCAGTGGGGGACCTCCTTCTGGTCGCAGACCTATCCGAGTTTCGAGAGCGTCCGGCTGCCGGTGCCGACCATGACCACGCACCACCCTGCTCTCCGGCTGGCCCATGCCAAGTTCGCCTCCGACCAGAGCGTGGCTTTCTGTGGGGCGCAGTTCGAGATCATTCGGGCCGGCACCCCTCCGAACACGGAGATCACGACCAACCTCTACTGCGAGGACCTCGCGGTCGACGCCAGGGCACTCGCCCGGCTCGGAGGCGTCGCTTCGATGGACAACTACCCCCACGGTGTCGCCACCCCTCTCGACACTGCCTACCTGCTCGATCTCCACGCCGGCGCCGCAGGATCGGAGGGTCGGGCGTGGGTGATGGAACAACAGGTCGGGCCGGTCAACTGGACTTCCGAGAATCCTCAGGTCCCGGATGGCCAGGTTCGAGTGTGGTTGTGGCAGGCGGCGCTCCATGGGTATGACGCCATCTTGCTCTTCCGATGGCGGGCAGCACGTTTCGGTCAGGAGCAATACCACTCGGGCCTTCTCCGTCATGACGGCCAATCCCGTCGGGTCTCCGTCGAGATTCGATCGACGATGGAGGAGATCCGCACGGCAGGAGACGTCGCACCTCGGCCGACCGTCGCTCTCCTTCACTCCTACAAGGATGCGTGGGCGATGGGGATCAACCCTCACCGGGAGGGGTTGACCCACCGCAAGGTCCTTCACGAGGCGTACGTCGCGGCCCGCAGGCTCGGACTCGATGTCGCCATCGTCGATTCCACCCACGATTTGACCGGCTTCGATCTCGTGCTCGCTCCGGGCCTTCAGATCACGACCCCGGAACGGGTCGCCGCCCTGGACCAAGCGTTGGATGCGGGCGTCACCGTGGTCCTCGGTGCCCGCAGCCTCGTGATGGACCGGGAGAGCGCCTGGACGGACCTGGCCCTTCCTGGCGGTCTCTCCGACAGGCTGGGAACGCGGGTGGTGGCCACGCTGAGCCAAACGGGCCCGGTTGTGGTGTCGCCGTGGGGCACCCCGGCCGGGTGGTGGACCGACGTCCTCGAGGACGGCTCCGATGTGATGGTTCTGGCGCGATACGGCGGTGGCACATACCTGGACGACCGTCCGGCCGTCGTGCGCAACGGCAACCTCGTGTACGCGGGCTTCAGTGATCGCCGGTCTTGGCAAGCGCTGCTCGAGCATGTCACTTCCCGAATGGCCCATCCCGACAATCTGGAGGTGTTCGAACGAGGTGACACCGTCTGGGTGATAGACCATGCGGCCTTGACCGTGGGGAGACGGTAGAAGACAATTTCTCCCAAGGTTTCGATCGAAAGTTCGATACTTTCGATTGACAAATGATCGAAAGCAAACGTAAGTTCTGAGAATGGGAGAGATCGCCGTTCCCGCAACGGTTCGCCGAGAGCGAATGCTGACCATGATCAGGACCCGAGAGTTCACTCGGGTCACCGATCTCTCCGATGCCTTCGGTATCTCTGAAGTGACCGTTCGCTCTGATCTCGACCACCTAGAGCGGCGAGGCAACGTCCGCCGGGTTCACGGCGGGGCGGTTCCAGATGACAGGCCGCCTCGTCGGGAGCGGCCGTTTGAGGAGGTCGCCACGACGGGCAGCGCCGAGAAGCGGGCCATCGGCGCACAGGCCGCCGCCATGGTGAGCAGCGGCGACACGGTGATCATGGATGTCGGGACGACCACCACCGAGGTCTCACGAGCGTTGATGGGCCGTGATGATCTGTCCGATGTCACGGTCGTCACCAACGGTCTGAACATCGCCCTCGAATTCGAGGCGGCGATGCCCCGCTTCTCGGTTGTCGTCACCGGGGGCACGGTCCGGCCTCTCCAGCACTCCCTCGTCTCGCCCTACGCCGGTCTTGTTCTCGATCAACTGAACGCCGACCTTCTGTTCCTCGGGTGCAACGGGATCCACCCCGAGGCAGGCATCACCAACGTGAACATGCCCGAGGCCGAGATGAAGCGACAAATGATGCGGGCGACGCGGAGGACGGTCGCCGTGGCCGACGGATCGAAGGTGGGCGAGGTCAGCGTCGCCCGGATCTGTCACGTCGACGAGATCGACCGGCTCATCACGGCATCGTCGGCACCGATCGAGATGCTCGATCAGCTCGAACAGGCCGGACTCGAAATCGAAACGGTTTGAAAGGCTTCCCGGTGTCATTCGGGAGGAATAACGGGAAGAGAACCAATGGAAGGAGCCAACCCCGTGAGTAAACGATGGACACTGCTCCTCGTCGCACTCGCCATGATCGTGGCGGCCTGTGGCGATGCGGGCAGCGGAGACACGACCGCGGAAACCACCGCGGAGACGACCGGTGAAACGACCGGTGAGACGACCGCAACGACGGAAGGCGGCACGACCGATTCCACCGAGGCGATGACCGATGGGGTCTCGCTCCGCTGGATGACCCGTCCCGACAACCCCGAGGAGGCGGCGGTCTACGGATCGATCAGTGACGGGCTGAACATCGAAGGTGTGACGCTCACCTACGAGCCAGGCGACAACGAAGGGTCCAGCTACCAAGACAAGTTGCTCACCAACCTGTCGGCCGGCACCGCGCCCGACGTGTTCTGGATTCCCGGAACCGATGTGGCTCGTTTCGTCCAGGAAGGCGTGATTCTCGACCTTCGTGAGTACGCCAGTGCCACCGGACACAACGACGCAGACTTCTACCCCGGCCCCATGGGGCACCTGACCACCGACCCGGCGACCGGTCAGCCCGCCGACAAGCTGTGGGGACTGCCCCGCGACGTGTCGACATTCGCGATCTACGTCAACCAGGATCTCGTGGCCGAGGCCGGTGTCGACAACCCGCTCGATCTTGCCGCCTCCGGTGAGTGGACATGGGACAAGTTCAAAGAAGTGTCGGAAGGGATCGCCGCTCTCGGTGGCGAGATCAAGGGCTACGGACAGTCGAACTGGTGGGGACCGAACGGAGCGTGGATCAACGCAGCCGGCGGCAACTTCTTCAGTGACGACCGGAGTGCTTGTGCCCTCGACTCGGCCGAGGCAGCTGCCGGGCTCAGCTTCCTGAGCGAGCTCTATGCAGGCGGCTCGGCCGTCCCATTCGGTGAAGATCCCGAGCCCGGCTTCCGCGCCGGAACGGTGGGCATGTTCCAGAACGGACGTTGGGCGACGCCCGGCATCCGCACGGTCGAGTTCAACTGGGATGTCGTCGGTCTGCCCGAGGGACCGGCCGGGCCCGGCAACTGGCTGTTCTGGGGCGCCTACGTCGTGAACGCCAACACCGAGCATCCCGAACAGGCCTGGGCTCTGGTCCAGGCGCTGACCAGCACCGAGGTGCAGGCTCAGATCTCCGAGCTGGGCGCCAACGTGCCGAGCCGAGTGAGCCAGGACGCCCTCGATGCATTCCTCGGTTTCACGCCCCCCGCCAACAACCAGGCCTTCCTCGACGGGTTGTCCAACAACCCGACGACCGAAGGTCCACTGTGGCTGGGAAGCTGGCCGGAGTTCGATGCCGTGCAGGGCCCGGCGATCGGTGATGTCATCAGCGGTGCCCGCGCCGTCGAGGACTTCAGCGCCAACATCTGCAACGAGGCGGCGGCCGCGTTCGGCGGCTGATCCGACGATGGGAGGGTCGAGCGATCGTGCTCGACCCTCCCATTCAACGAGAGGACCTGGCATGACAGCCCCACCGTTGACAGCCGAAACCCGCCGGGAAGTCGGTTCGACCCCGGCCTGGTTCACGCCGCTTCTCGTGTGGCGCGTCCTGGTGGCGGCAGGCTTCGCAGTCCTACTCACCACAAGACGGGGGATCGCCATCGAAGGGGCCAACAGGGTCTTGGTCCTTGCCGGCGTCACGCTGGCCCTCTTCGTGGCGATGCTCGCCGGGTACCAGACCTACCGACGGCGGCACCTGGGCCGGCTTCTCGGCTTCACCGTCGACTTGCTGACCGCTTCCGTGACCGGATTCATGGCCCTCAATCGGATGAGCTTCTTCAACGGGCTCGACGCGGTCGGTGAACGGTTCAACCGCAACATCATCTGGCTCGTGGTCATCGTCGCCGGGTGGCTGATCTCTGGGTGGTCTGAACGCGGAGGTCTCAGCCGCCCCCGCATCCAGCGGATCGGGCGCTACATCATGGCGGGAGGCGCCGCGATCATGGTTCTCGCCATGGGGTTGCTGGGAGCGATACCGGGGGTGCTCGCCAACATCGCCGACCTCGAGGTCGTCCCAGTTCTCGGTGTGGCGATCGTGGCCGCCTTGTTCGCTCGCATCCAGATCGGGGAATCGGCGGCTCGGCTGTTCGGGACGACGCAGTCTCAGTCCGAGGGCTTCGACGGGCTGCTGTTCATCGCTCCAAACGCTCTCGGCTTCCTTGCCTTCTTTGCGGGTCCGCTGATCTTCTCACTCGTCATCAGCTTCACCGAGTGGAGTGGGCTTCAGCCGGCCGAGTTCGTCGGTCTGGCCAACTACCGGGAGCTCCTCGGCGATGCGCTGTTCCTCCGCTCGCTCCGCAACATCGTGATCTTCGGCCTGGTCGCGGTCCCTCTCACGGTGGCGCCGGCGCTGTTGCTGGCGGCGCTGCTCAACTCGAAGTTGCCGGGGATCCGGGTGTTCCGGGCCATCTACTTCCTGCCTTCGATCGCCGGCGTCGTTGGGGTCACTCTCATCTGGAAGCAGCTCTTCAATGCCACGGTCGGCTTCCTCAACTACTCGATTCTCGAGGTGACGGAGTTCTTCAACGGCCTCTTCGGGACCGCCGTCGCCGCCCCACAGCCGTTGTGGATCTCGGCGCCAGAGGTGGCGATGATCTCGGTGATAATCCTGTTCGTCTGGCAGCGCATCGGATTCGACACCGTGCTGTTCCTGGCAGGGATGCAGGGGATCGACAGGTCTCTGTACGAGGCGGCAGACATCGACGGCGCAGGCGCCTGGACCCGGTTCCGACACATCACCGTGCCGATGTTGCGGCCGACCACATTCTTCGTAGTGGCAACCGACATCATCCTCGCACTGCAGACGTTCAACGAGCCGTTCATCCTCCAGGCCCCTTCCACCCCGGCGGGCCCGGGCAACTCGACGCTCACGCCTGTCATCTACCTCTATCAGCAGGCCTTCCAGCAGTTCCAGATCGGCTACGGATCCGCTGTGGCCTGGGCGCTGTTCATCCTCATCTTCGGTATCACGATCATCTACTTCCGCCGTCAGGGCGAGGACGGATTCCTGAAAGCATGACGACACTCGACAACACCGCAGAGCAAGCAGCCCGGGACCGCCGGCGCAGTCGTACGCGGCGGATCTTCGGGGTCGGTGGTGCCTACACGGTTCTCATCGGGTTCGCGGCCGTGATGCTGTTCCCGTTCGTGTACATGGTCGCGACCGCGTTGAAGACCCCCGAGGACACCTTCCGGTATCCACCGAAGGTGCTGCCGAGAGCACCGATCACAACAACGGTGGATGGTGTGGATGTTCCCTTGTTCTCTTTGCCGATCGACGGCGGCGAGGCGAACGTCTTCCTGGCGGAAGAAGGGGTCGAGGCCGGGGTGTTCGTCGACCCTGCGAGCCCGGAGGACAGCCTGGCCTGGCCGATGTCCCTGGCAACGGAGACAGGGGCCACCGCCACGCTCGACGGTGAGTCGGTGCCCGTCTACACGGTGCAAGTGGGCTCCGAGGCCAGGGATCTGGCGTTCCAGCGCGGTACGGTCGTAGGACGGTTCGTGGGGATCGATGATCCGTCGATCGAGACATTCGCCGTGGTCCGCATCGCGGAGCAGGAGAGTCTCGCGGAGGGTGTTGCGCCTCAGTGGGGCAACTTCCGTGAGGTGACCGAACTGCGCGACGTCGACCGGGCGCTCACCAACACGATTCTCGTGACCATCCTCGTGGTAGCGGGGACGCTCTTCACGTCCATCATGGGCGGGTACGCCTTCAGCAGGCTTCGCTTCAAAGGTCGAGACGCCATCTTCCTGGCGTACGTGGGGTCGATCATGATCCCGTTCACCGTTCTCATCATCCCGCTGTTCCGGCTCATGGTGTCGCTCGGATGGATCGATACCCTCGGTTCGCTCGTGTGGCCGTTCCTCTTCAACGCCTACGGCACGTTCCTCATGCGCCAGTTCTTCGTGTCGATCCCCAAGGACCTCGAGGAGGCCGCGGTAATCGATGGAGCCAAGCGGTGGAAGATCCTGTGGGGGATCTTCGTCCCGCTGTCGTGGCCGGCGATCGCCACTCTGGCGACGTTCATGTTCCTGTACGCCTGGAACTCGTTCATCTGGCCGCTCGTATCGATCAACGGAGCGAACAGCGACGACTTCGTGCTGACGATTGCGCTCTCCACGTTGGGTGGACAGTCCGGCGAGGGACCCAACCTCATCTTTGCCGCGATCGTGCTCTCGGTGACGGTGCCGTTCCTGGTCTTTGCGTTCGCACAGCGCTACTTCGTCGAGAACGTCGCGACTTCCGGGATCAAGTGATCGATGAGCGGCGTCGCACCCTCAGCGCGGTTCTATCAGCATGGCTGGCAATCCTGGAGCGCTACCGGGTGGCGTCCGGTCGACCGGCCGGTTCGCCATCCCCTCGTCGAGGATCACCTGCGCCAGGCGACAGACCCGGCCCGGATCGGCGGGAGGCCCGGAGGGTCGGCGGTGGGTGCGATCGAGACGGGATCAGGGGAGGTCGAACTGCTCGGCGCGCTCGACCTGGACGGATGGGTTTGGCTCGACGACGGAAGGCTTACAGGCGACGGCGCCGGCGAGTGGTTCACATTCCGGGGTCCGGAAAGCGAGGCTCTCGCCGCATACGCCCGTCGCCTTGGTGACCGCTTCGGGACGAGAAGACGTGAATCCGGGCCGGTGTGGTGCTCGTGGTATTCGTTCTTCCGGGACATCTCCGAGCCCGCTCTACTCAGCGTCCTGTCCGACCTTGGGACCCTCCCGTTCTCGACTTTCCAGATCGACGACGGATGGCAGCGATCGAACGGCGACTGGCAGGCCAATGCGAAGTTTCCATCGGGGATGGAGGCATTCGCCGATCGGATCGCAATCGAGGGCCGCACTCCTGGTTTGTGGTTGGCGCCGTTCCTGGCGGACGCGGACTCAGCGCTCGTGGCCCGATTCCCGCAGATGCTTCTCCGGGATGAGGATGGCGCACCTCTCGTCGGGGCCCGCAACTGGGGAGGCGACACCTACGTGCTCGACGTCGGTCGGGACGACGTGCTCGAGTGGGTGGCGGATCTGACACTGACGGTCGTCGGGTGGGGATATCACTACCTGAAACTCGACTTCCTGTATGCGCCGGCTCTCCCGACATCGTCCGTGGACGAACGTCCTCGCGAGGTGTTGTACCGGCGGGCCCTCGAGTCGATTCGAGCCGCAGCCGGTGACGACATCTATCTGCTGGCGTGCGGAGCGCCCATCGTTGCATCGCTGGGTGTCTGTGACGCGATCAGGGTCGGTCCAGATGCTGCCCCGTTCTGGGACAATCTGGATCGGACGTTGCACCTCGCCGATCGGGCGGGGCCGGGCGCCGCCGATGCCATCACCACTTCGCTCGGTCGCTACTGGCTTCGTGACCTCATCGAGATCGATCCCGACGTGGCGTACTTTCGATCGAAGTACTGCCTCCTCGACAAAGCCCAACGACGGCAAACCCAGCGGTTGGCCGACGTGTGTGGGTTCCGGGCGACGTCGGACCCACCGGCGTGGTTGGAGTCGGAGGAACTCGGCGAGCTCGAAGTGTTCCTCGAGCGCCGACCGGCGGTTCGGCAAATGGCCCGCTATCGATTCGACGTGGGCGGTGAGGACGTCGATTTCACGGATGTTGCGGAGTCGCGGCCATGGTGATCGATGCACCACATCGCCGTTTGAATCCTCTCACGGGGGAGTGGGTTCTCGTCTCCGCCGGCCGTACGGACCGGCCGTGGCTGGGAAGCACCGAGACCCCGGCGCGGACCGAACGTCCCGACTACGACCCCAGGTGCTATCTGTGTCCGGGCAACACCCGTGCGGGTGGCGTCGTCAATCCGGAGTACCCGACGACCTTCGTGTTCGACAATGACTTCGCCGCTCTCCGCCCAGACGTCGGTCATGAGCGCTTCGAGGAGGGCCTGCTCCGCGCCGAGTCGGAGGCGGGCGTGTGCAGGGTGTTGTGCTACTCGCCCCGTCATGACCTCGACCTCGCTTTGATGAAGCCAGACGGCATCAGAGCGGTGATCGACGTGTGGGCGGCCGAGACGAGTGAGCTGGCGAACACCTACACGTGGGTCCAGGTGTTCGAGAATCGAGGGGCGGCGATGGGCGCTTCGAACCCTCATCCTCATGGTCAGATCTGGGCGGGAGCTGCGCTGCCCAATGAAGCGCGAACCGAGGACCACCACCAGCGGACCCACTGGGCTGCGCATGGCTCGCCCCTCGTGCTGGACTACGCGCTTCAGGAGTTGGGTGGTGAGCGCGTGGTGGCCGCATCCGAGACCTGGGTCGGCCTCGTCCCGTTCTGGGCCGTGTGGCCGTTCGAGATGTTGGTGGCCCCTCTGCGACACGTCGTTTCGTTGCCGGACCTGACGGACGTCGAACGCAACGGACTTGCCGAGATCCTCGCCGACGTCCTCGGCCGCTACGACCGCATCTTTGACCACCCATTCCCCTATTCGATGGGCTGGCACGGCGCACCAAGCCCGATTGCGGACCACCCCCACTGGCAGTTGCATGCCCATTTCTACCCGCCGATGCTCCGGTCGGCGACGGTGCGAAAACACATGGTGGGCTACGAGTTGCTGGCGGAGAAACAGCGAGACGTCACCCCGGAGTCCGCCGCCCACCGCCTCCGTTCCCTCTAGCGGGGGCCGCTGTCGCGGTGCGCTGTGCGCGTTGCGCCAAGCAGTTGTCCCCCGGAGCGGAGCGAGGGGGGAAGGGACCCGCAAGCGGAGCGCTGCGGGTAGGGGGCTTCTCAACGCGGGAGACGGGTTTCCTGGGTGCCGGATCTCTTGGGTGGGCGCCGTTGCGAGTTTTCGAGTGCCGGTGGGTTTCGGTTGTTCCCCTCACAGGGTGTTTCCGCGTTGAGCTTTCCCCCTACCTCCCATCTCCCCTTTGTCGG
>JAOUGY010000074.1 GCA_029865445.1 Acidimicrobiia bacterium
AGAACACCGACACCGCTACACCGATCTCTCCCCGTTCGGAGAAGTTGCGGGCGAGAGCGTCGGCTACAGCCCCGAATCCCGGCTCGCAGACACCGTTGAGGGCGGTCAGCGTGGGACCCGGGTCCGCTTGAACTCGTTCATCTCCTGCCACGCCAGCAGGTCGAGCGCCCGGGCGAGGTCGGAGGCGGAACCCCGGCTCATGAACCGAATGAAAGTGGCAACGTCGTCGACGACGAATGTGGGAACGCCGAACACGTCCCACTGTTCAACCGATTCGCAATGCTCCTTCTCCAAGAGACTCATGGGTTCGCCCGACGCAACCACCGCGGCCACCGCGTCCGGATCTCCCTGCGCTCGAATCACCGCCTCCCGGAGGACCGATTCGTCGCGTATGTCCAGACCCAGGTCGTGGCGGGAGGCGAAAAGCTCACGATGAATGGCCGGAAACTCGTTCGGGAATGCCTCCCGCGCCGCGATCCCCCACTGAAGCGCGAGCACGCCCGACTTCTGCTCCGGCGCCTCCCACACGGCAGGCTCGCCCTCCTCCACGTGGGTCTGAGCGAGGGAGAAGCCGACGAAGGTCGGCCGCCAGTCCCGCCCGTCCGCGAGGCCGTTGAGCACGGCCTCGTTGGCGTTTCGGGCGAACGGACACAGATAGTCGAAGTTGATCGCAAACCGCATCGACCAAGGCTATCCGATATTCACTCCGACGAGAGCCATCACGACGCTGCTTTGAGGTCGCGCAGCCACACTCGCCGAAGCTTGGACCTCTCCGCAGGCGTGTATCCGCCCCAGATGCCATCTGATTGGTTCGTCTCGAGCGCAAAGGCCAGGCAATCGTCTCTCACGGGACAGGACCCACAAACCGCTCGTGCGGATGCGATCGCCCCGATGTCATCAGGGCTGGGAAAGAAGTCGACATCGGTGCGGTCGGCGCATACCGACCCCTCTCTCCAGGTGTCGAGAGCTTCGAGTTCGTACATGGCATTCATGGGCATCACCCTTCCAAACATCTTGGAATCGGGATAAACGCATGATCAAGAGGATTCGTTCCCGACATAGGGATCGACCCATCAACCCTCCGGGTGTCCCGTCAGTCGAACACGTAGGGCGGCGGGACTGCACCCGGCTCGTATCGACCGATCTCCGCACGGGCCACCGAGCGCATGTGGACCTCGTCCGGGCCATCGGCGATCTGGAGCCAGCGGCCCATTGCATACATCTCCGCAAGCGGGAAGTCCTCGGTGAATCCGGCACCGCCGAACACCTGCATCGCCCGATCCGCCACCCACACGAGAGTCTCGGGAGCGACGACCTTGATCGCCGCGATTTCCACGCGTGCACCCTTCGTGCCGACGTTGTCGATCATCCACGCCGTCTTCAACACGAGCAGGCGCGCCTGTTCGATGCGCAGACGGGCTTCCGCGATCCAGTTCTGAACGACGCCCTTGTCTGAGATCGGTCCACCGAACGCTTCGCGGGCCTTGGCGCGCTGCACCATGAGGTCGAAGCAGCGCTCGGCGGCGCCGATCGCTCGCATGCAATGGTGGATCCGACCCGGACCGAGGCGTGCCTGGGCGATGGCGAAGCCGCCGCCCTCATCTCCCAACAGGTTCGAGGCCGGGACTCTGACGTGGTCGTAGTGAACGACCGGGTGACCGCCCCGGTCGTGATATCCGAAGACCCTTGGAGATCGTTCCACGGTCACCCCGGGGGCGTCGAAGGGCACGAGGATCATCGACTGCTGGTGGTAGGTGTCGGCATCGGGGTCCGTCTTGCCCATGACGATGGCGATCTTGCAGCGATCCGAGGCCGCCCCCGAGGAGAACCATTTGCGTCCCGTGACCACGTAGTCGTCGCCGTCGCGTTCGATCCGCGTGCGGATGTTCCTCGCATCGGAACTCGCCACGTCCGGCTCGGTCATGCCGAAACACGATCGAATCTCGCCCTCGAGCAGGGGTACGAGCCAGCGCTCCTTTTGATCTGGAGTACCGAACATGTGGAGGATCTCCATGTTTCCGGTGTCAGGAGCTGAACAGTTGAGGGCTTCTGGAGCAAGCCAGGGGCTCCTCCCGGTGATCTCGGCCAACGGTGCGTACTCCTCGACCGTGAGACCAGCGCCGTGTTCGGGGTCCGGGAGGAAGAGGTTCCACAACCCCCGGGTGCGCGCGACCCGCTTCAGTTCCTCGATCACGGGGGGATGGTGGTTGGGGTCGCCCGCCTCTTCCATCTGAGTCTGGTAAACGGGCTCGGCCGGGTACACGTGTTCGTCCATGAACTCGAGCAACCGCTGACGGAAGTCGGTGACCTTCGGGCTGTATGAGAAGTCCATTCCTCGAAGTTAGTGCGAACTCGCCCCGGTCGACCCCGATCGGCGATACTCCCCCGATGCATGACGACTTGAAAACAGCCGTTCGGGACGCCTTTGGCACCCATCAGGACATGCTCGCCGACCTGGTCAGAATCCCCTCCGTGAGCGCCGCCGGGTTTCCGTCCGACGAAGTACGGCGATCAGCGGCCTTCATCGCCGACATGCTGGTGGCCCGGGGTTTCTCCGGCGTCGAGCTGCTCGAACTCGACGGAGCGCATCCCGCCGTGTACGGGGAGATTCCCGGCCCCGATGGTGCACCCACCGTTCTGCTCTACGCCCATCACGACGTCCAACCACCGGGACCGATCGAGGAGTGGGAGACCGGCCCGTTCGAGCCATTCGTGAAGGATGGTCGCATGTATGGCCGGGGAGCCAACGACGACAAGGGTGGCATCGTGATGCACCTCGGGTCCATCGACGCCCACGGTGGGCGACCACCCGTCGGAATCAAGATCTTCATCGAAGGCGAGGAGGAGGTGGGGTCGGCCCACCTGGGTGAGTTTCTCGACCGGTACTCGGAGAAGCTGGCCGCCGATGTCATCGTGATCGGAGACTCCGGCAACTGGCGGGTGGGACAACCCGGCCTGACGGTGTCGTTGCGCGGGTTGGTCTCGTGTGTCATCGAAGTCCGGACCGCGGTCAACGCCGTTCATTCGGGTATGTACGGGGGCGTGTTCCCGGATGCCGTCACGACGCTGGCGCGCCTCGTTGCCACGTTGCACGACGACGACGGGAATGTGGCGGTGCGCGGGCTCGTATCGAGCGAGTCTGATCCCCTCGACCTCACCGAGGATGAAATAAGGGAGCAGATGGGCACGGTCCCAGGCCTCGAGACCATCGGCTCCGGGGGGTTGACCGGCCGCATGTGGTCCAAGCCCGCCGTGTCGGTGCTCGCCTTCGATGCTCCCCGAGTCTCCGAAGCGATCAACCAGCTCGTGCCTGTCGCCCGCGCCAAGGTCAGCATGCGCATTCCGCCCGGACAGGACCCAGTGGACGCCATGAACGCGCTCCGTTCGCATTTGCTCGACAACATCGAGTGGGGGGCGCAGCTCACATTCGTGTCAGAGGAGATGGGGTCTCCGTTCCAACTCGCGATGGCCGGCCCGGCCCCGGAAGCGTGGAAAAAGGCGATGTCGACCGTGTGGGGCACCGAGGTCGTTGAAATGGGTGTCGGGGGGTCGATCCCGTTCGTGGCCGACTTCTCCGAACGCTACCCGCACTCGGCGATCCTGCTCACGGGTCCCGGCGACCCCGGCTCGGGCGCGCATGCCCCGAACGAGAGTCAGCACCTCGACGACCTCGAGAAGAGCATCCTCGCCCAGGCCATCGCTCTCCGGCTCCTCGCCGATGGTGGATGACCGAGAAGCTCGACCCGACCAACGGATGAGATTCAGCCGAGCCAGGTGAGGATGAGACCGCGGAGCCGGTCGATTCCAGTGCCCTTGGAGGCGCTCACCCAAATCGGATCGTCGGGGTCGAGGTCGCACCGCTCGGCCAGTTCGCGCCGTCGCTTGCCGCGCAGGGATGGCTTCACCTTGTCGTGTTTCGTTGCGATGACCGTGTGGGGCAGCAGGTTCGCACGCAGCCACTCCAACATCTGGATGTCGAGATTGGTCGGACCGACCTCCCCGTCGACGAGAACCGCCACCATCACAGGTTTTCCCGGTCGAGCAGGTAATCCTCGATCATGCGTTGCCACCGAGCTCGCATGTCAGGCGGGGCCTGGGCATAGCCGTATCCCGGCAGGTCCATGAGCGTGCCGGCGCCGCGTACCTCGAACAGGTTCAGGAGGCGGGTCCGGCCGGGGGTCTTGGAGACGTGGGCGAGCTGGCGGTGATTCGCCAGGGCATTGATGAGCGATGACTTACCCACATTGGAGCGTCCCACGAATGCCACCTCCGACTCAGACGGAGGGAGCCGGTCGACCCGGTCGGCCGACTGGATGAACGAGAGCTGCAACACCGATGACATCGGCGCACCAGGGTAGGTCCTCGGGCGTCACCGGCGTGCGGCCGATCGAGCGTCGTCGGGCGCGATGCCCGGCTCGGCGTGGAGACCGCGGGACAAGATGATCGTCTCAGGCCGCCGTTGGTCGGGTATGCATTCGCCGAAGGACCGCTACCCGATCCCAAGGGCGCCGGATGGTGCGACGGCCTCGGAATCAGACCTGGGTCTCACGGGCGGCGAGGATCTTGGCGGTGATGGCGGCGAGCTGGCCGATCTCTCGGTCGGTGAGCACGGAGAAGAGGTGTCGATCCAGGTCTCGGAGGTGTCGATTCCGGGCGGATTGGTACCTGTCGAGGCCTTGTTGTGTGAGGGTCACCGTGACTGCTCGGTGATCGGTCGGGTCGGTGGTTCGTCGAACGAGCCCTCGGCCTTCGAGGCCGCTCACGACACGCGATACACGGCTCTGGCTGAGTGGCGTGCGGCGGCGAAGTTCGGTCATCGGCATGGCGTGATTCGTGGAGAAGGCTGCCAGAAACAGCAACACCTCGTATTCGTGGAGCGAGATGCAGTACCCGTCCTGAAGCGATCGGTCGAGGGCTCGGAACACGGAATCGCCGGCGCGGATGAGTCCGAGGAAGGCGTTTGCGCGCTCGCGATCGATGAGTTTCGGCGCATCGTTCTCGCCGATCGACCCGCCAGGCGAGGGTTCGTGTTTCGCTGGTTGCGGCGGCTCCATGTCTCCAGATTATCAGGAGTTGTATGCACGCGCATAGATAGTGTATGCTCAAGCATGTATCTGGGCGCCGATCGGCACCGACTGAAGCACCAACAAGGAGGGCGCTCGTGAAACCGCCATCGTCAAGAACGGAGGGGCCGGCATCGTCGTGGCCCTCATCCTCGTCACGGTCACCTATCTGATAGCCGACGCCACGAGCGGACCGCTGCTAGTCACCCAACCGGGCGGCGACACCCCACAGGCGGTGCCGTTGGCGGCGGCGCTCGGCTTCACCGCGATCGGCGGCGCCGTCGGGATCGGGCTGGCTCACGTGATGAATCGGCTCGGTCGAACGCGGACCACCTTCATCATCGCCACCGCCGTAGCGCTGGTTCTGTACGGGATCATGCCGTTCACCGCCGCCGAAACGACATCGACAGCGATCTGGCTCAACGTCATGCATGTTGCCGCTGCGGTGCCGATCGTCGGCCTCCTCGCTCGCTCCCTCCCCGAGGCGACCAAACCATGACCGACGAAAGGCAACAGATGGACGACGTCAACGCACACGTCATCGAGGATTTCCGAACCAACAACGGCTCCGTCGAGGTGGCAATGGGCGGGTTCTTCGCAGGCAAACCCGTTCTCATCTTGCACACCACGGGGGCCAAGACCGGCAAAGAGCGCCTCAACCCACTCGTGTACGCAACCCACGATCGGAACTATGTCGTCGCGGCATCCAAAGGGGGATCACCTCATCATCCTCACTGGTTTCTCAACGTGAAAGCGAACCCCGACGTGACAGTCGAGGTGGGCGACGAGCAGTTCCGCGCCAAGGCCACGATCGTCGAGGACGGACCGTACCGAGATGAGCTGTACGCCAAGCTGGCGACGATCATGGTCCAGTTCGCCGAGTACGAGACGAAAACCGACCGACGTATCCCTGTGATCGTGCTCGAACGAGCGCGCTGACACGTATCGCACGTATGGGTTGGAAGACCCGACGAGTTGGGGTGGAGGCGGATGCGGCCGGACCACCGAGCTCGGCGGCGCGTGGCCGCCGGACCGAAGGAGACGACGATGGCACGTCCATTGCGAGTAGGACTGGTCGGCGCGGACGCCACCGGCCGGGGATGGGGCCCGGTGGCCCACATTCCCGCGTTGCGCGGGATCGAAGGGGTGGAGCTGGTGGCGCTGTGTACCAGCCGTCCCGAGTCGGCATCGGCCGCCGCCGCGGCCTACGGCGTCGACCGCGCCTATCACGATGTCGGCGAGATGGCCGCCGAGCCGGATATCGACATCGTATCCGTGGTGGTGAGGGTGCCCCACCATCATCAGGTGGTGATGGCTGCGCTGGAAGCCGGCAAACACGTCTTCTGCGAATGGCCGCTCGGTTCCAACTTGGCCGAGGCTCAGCAGATGGCCGCCCTCGCCCGGGAGAAGGGGGTCGTCACGGCGATTGGGCTGCAGGGGCGCCACGACCCGCGGCTCACCCACGTGAAAGAACTCCACGACGAGGGTTGGTTGGGTGAGATCGTCTCGGTGAACGTGTCGTTGCTGGCCGGTGGTGCCGGGACGAGCGACTCCCGCAGCGCGTGGATGGGCAGGGCCGACAACGGCGCCAACTTCGTGACGATCGCCGCCGGCCACACCATCGACTACGTCACCTATTGCCTGGGGCCGGTGGCGGAGGTCTCGGCGTCGGTGGCGACGCAGGTCCCGCAGTGGCAGCTCGCCGACAGCGGCGAGACGATCGACGTGGATGCACCCGACACCGTGCTCTTGAACGGCACACTCGCCGGTGGCGGCCTCCTCTCTCTTCATGCAGCCTCAGTTCCCTTCAACGGGAGCAACTGGCGCATGGAGATCTACGGCACCGAAGGCACGATCGTGGCTTCGACGCCGGTGCTTCCCCAGATCAGCCCGATCACGCTGGAGGGTGCCCGGGGCGACGGGCCGCTCTCCCAGCTTCCGACGCCCGAGCGGCTGGTCGTCGTACCGGAGGACGTGCCGCATGGGCCGGCTCGCAACGTTGCCGCCGGCTACGTCCGCATGGCCGCAGCGATCAAAGACGAAAGACGTTTCGACCCGGATTTCGACCACGCCAGGGAACTCCACGAGCTGCTCGAAGCACTCCAGCACTCCTCCGACACCGGGAGTGCCGTGACGCTCCACGATCCGAACCGCGTCCACCGGCTACCGCACGTACACACGAACCCCCCGGGACAGCCAGGGAATCACGCCTGATCCCGCAGTTCACCACTCAAACCGACCGCGAACGGGTTCTGGCGATCTGGCCGGCCGGAGACTCAGGGCAATACCACGAGCTTGCCGGTTGCTAGACCGGCCTCCATGTCGGCGTGGGCCCGGACGATCTCATCCAGACGGTAAGCCCGGTGAATCGGCACCCGGGCCCGCCCAGCCGCAACGTCGTCGAGGAACCCCTGCAATACAGCGGGTGGAAGATCGGCTGCGTCGCCTCCGTAGGCGGTGAGCCGAACCCCTCGAGGGAGGTATTCGATGGGGTAGAAGTCGCGGACCGTCCACTGGTTCGACAGCATCCCGGTGAAACACACTACGCCGTGTACGCGTGTCGCTCGGAGCGTGTCGGGCAGGGTGGGCGTGCCGACGAGTTCGAGGGCGGTGTCGACCCCGCCCGGGATGAGACTGCGGACCTGAACGGCGACATCACCGTCGTCTACCAACGGGTGCTGCACGCCGATCTCGCCAAGGACGTCGATGCGGTCGGGATCACGGGTGGTGGAGAGCACCGTCATACCGAGGCGACGAGCAAGCACGGCGGTCGCCATCCCGACCGACGATGTACCGCCTCGGATGAGGATCGACTGGCCGGGCCGGGCATCGAGACCAATGGTCAACGATCCATGGGAGGTCTGGAGCATCTCGGGGACGGCTCCGAGCGTCGCCGAATCGAGACCGCTCGTGAACGGGATCGTCTGCGCCACGGGCACACACGTGTATTCGGCGTAACCACCGTCGAAGGTGCGGCCCATGCCGCCCATCATGGCGGCGACCTGTGTCCCAGGTTCGAGCTCGCCGCCGGGACATTCGACCACGACCCCCGTCGCCTCGATGCCGAGCACCCGTGGAAAGACCACACCTTCGGCGAGGCCGAGGCGCGTGTGCAATTCGGACCGATTGAGTCCGAACGCCTCGACTCTGATCAGTACCTGGCCGGGCCGGGGCGTAGGCACGGGGATTTCGCGAATCTGCAGAGCCTCGGGCGGCCCTGGCGCGTCGAGCACGACGGCCCGCATCGAGGTTGGGATCTCGGTCATCGGGCTCTCCCCTGTCGGGCACCGATGTGCCGACGCACGTCTCGCAGATTCGATGCGAGCGAATCAAGTCGCTCCCGGGGCAACGAGGCTCCGAGCCAGGCTTCGAGTTCACCTTCGAACGAGGCTCGGGCGGCGTCGAGGCGGCGACGCCCGTCCGGGGTGAGGGCGAGGAGCGACGATCGGGCATCGTCGGGGTTCGGCCTGCGCGTGCACAGACCGGCCATCTCGAGGCGATCGACCAGCTTGCTGGTGCCTCCCACCGTTATCGACAGGGCCTCGGCGATGTCGGCCACCCGGCAGTCGGTCACCCGGTCCATCACCTGCATCGGCTCGAACCACGACAGCGGAAGGTCGTGATCGCTACGGAGCCGGTCGTCGACCAGATCCCACAGTTCGGTCTCGAGCCTCACCAAATCACTGAACAGTGCCGCCAGCTCGACCCGAGAGCCCGCCCCGGTCGGAGGTTTCGTTTCCATGGAATCAACTCTAGACAGAGTTGCATTCCATGGAAGCTACTCCGCGATACGACGGACGCCGAACCGGTGGCCAACGCGTTCGCCGATTCCCGGAGCGCCGGAGATGCCGACTCTTCGTGTTGCCGATCCTCAGGCTTCGACGTCGGCCTGCTGACGTAGTCGCTGGATGCGGCGATGCTCGATGACCAGGACCACGAACATCACGACGACGACCGAGGTCAGCATGTTGAGGCCTTCCATCGGCGCCCCGAGGAATACGACGCCCGCAATGACGAGCGCCCCCACCAACCGCTCTCGCGCTTGGGCTCGAAAGGCGCGCCACACGGCGAGGTACACCCCCATCAGGAACAGGAAGAGGCCTGCGGCGAGCATCCCTCGAAATCCGAGAGGCACCGGGTCGCGGGGGTGCAGGGCGATCTCCTCGAGTGCCGCGGCGGCGAGAACGACGCCGGCCACGATCGGGGCATGGGCCCAGGTATAGACATCCCGGATGAACCGGCCGGCCGCCCGGCCGTCGAGCCTGGAAGCGGCATACTCGAGCCCCGGACTGGGTCGATCGAAATAGGCCCACCACAGCAGGCCGGCAAACGCCCCGGATGCCAGCAGTGCCGAAACAGTCGCCGCCGTCAGGCTGCCGTCCTGCTCCAGGGCTGCCACGACGGGAATGCCGATCGCCACGATCACCTCGCCGAGAGCGATGATGATGATCAGCCCGTGGCGTTCGGCGAAATGGCCCGGGCGCACCAACCATTCACTGTCGGCGGCCTTGACCATTGCCCACAACACGATGGCAACTGAGCCAAGCCAAAACGCCAGCCGGGTCGAACCGTCGTAGAAGGACCCGACGACGAGCACCGTCATGGCGAGCACATTGGGAGCGATCCAGTTGCGAGCGGCAGAGCGATAGTCGAGTTCCTCGGTCGTTCCTATCGTCTGCATACCGAATCCGATGAGCATGATCCCGGTGAGAGCGATCGCAAACACCGGCCCGCCCCCGGCGAGGGCAGTCGACGTCGAGGCCGCCATCGGGATGCTGACCACCGTGGCGATAAGAAAGAGCGTGCGCACGGGCCGTCCATTACCCGACAACGCATTCGCCGCCCATGTCAGCTGCTGCCAGGGCAACCACAGCAAGGTGAACAGCAACGCCGCCTTCCCGGCCCCGGCCCAGGTCGGTTCGTGGATCAGCAGGGCCACCAACTGCGAAAACGCAAAGACATAGGCCAAGTCGAAGAACAGCTCAACCGGATCTGCCGTGAAGTCCTCGGTCAGTGGTGGGAGTTCGATGCCCTTCATACCGGGAGTGTAGGTGGGGTCGCCCCCGGGCCACCTCCGGCAATCGAAGGGCGCACGGGTTGCTGGTCGGTGGGCCTATTCGACGACCGCCGAGAGGCGTGCCCACCGACCGGAGGAGACATCGTGATGTCCATCAGCGACAGAAACCCGAAGCCCGCGTCACATCGTGAGTTGCTCGACAGACGGTGGGTTGCCCTTTCGAACCGACTGGAGATCAGCCTCGCTCGGACGGGGGCGCGATCCGGGCAGCGACATCTGGCGGGACGACGGAGTCGGGATCGCGGAGCTGCCCCACGACCTCGCGAACACCCACCAGGGCGGCATACAGCGGCGGACAAGTCGGGCAAGACTCCAGGTGGGCTTCGACGATGTCAACGGTTTCTGGGTCGAGCGCCCCGTCCAGGTACTCCGAAACATGCCGCCGGGCGTCCCAACATCTCATCGGCAATCCTTTCAGAGCGTGGCGGCGTTCGGCACCTGTGGCGAGGGCCGAAACCGGCGCCATCCGTCCGCGCCGCAGCCGCTGTTTCGCCGCGGGCAATCCGATCTCCTCCAACTCGGCGATCTCCCGCACGGTCCAACCCTCGGCGTCGTGCAGTACGACGGCGGTTCGATAGATGAACGGCACGCGGGCCAGCCCATCCTCCAGTTCCTCGCGGGTCGATGCACGCTCCACGACTGCTGCGGGATCGACTGTGTAGTTGTCGTCCCGCCACGACTCTTCGACCTCCTCGACCACGATCTCGAACTCCGAACGGCGAGCTCGGTCGACGGCGAGGTTGCGGAGAATTCGCTTCAGCCACGCCGCCGGCGGCGCATCACCGAGGTACTGATCTGCTTCTCCATCGCCCGCACGATCGTGTCCTGGGTGAGGTCGGCGGCCAGGTGTGGCACGGTCAGACTCACCAGCACCAGCGGCGCCACCGCCCAGGTAGCCGGCGCCCTTCGGGCGAGCACGACCGAGCCCATGAGCGCCAGTGTCATCGGAGCCAGGGCGGCCCACATGGCAAGCCACATGGCTGCCGCCCGGGAACCGACGAACGCGAGACCGCACGAAGGGCACGCTTCGACAGGCTCGATAGAGGTGCGCCAGATGCGGTCGTCCCCGCAGCCGGCACACCTCCGTCGCCACACCCTGCTCAGGCCCTCACCGTGCGTTGACCATCTCCTTCTTGGCCGAAGTCCGCGTCGACAGACGACCGATCGCATAGATCGGACACCAGCCGGCGAGCCCGGTGAGCAGCGGCACGAATCCGAGGAACTTGAACACGGTTCCCAGGGTTCCCTCGACGATGCCGCCGAAACCGAGTACGAGCAGCAGGATGCCGAGGGCGATTCGGACGACCCGATCGACGGTGCCTTCGTTCATGTACGACATTGCGTCCTCCTTCGTCTCAGAACTGTCGTCACGTCAGAGACGAACGAACCGGCAATAGGGATACAGGACCTCGAGGGAGTCGTGACTACGCTCCTCCGCCATGCGCCTCGTCATCGCCGAGTGCTCGGTGGACTATCAGGGCCGCCTCGACGCCCACCTGCCTCGAGCCCTCAGACTGATCATGGTGAAGGCGGATGGTTGTGTCGCCATCCACGCCGATGGCGGCGCCTACAAACCGCTCAACTGGATGAACGCCCCCAATACCGTGATCGAGGCAGACGACCACTGGGTCGTGACCAATCCCAAGGGTGAGCGACTGACGATCCACCTGCATGAATTGGTGTCCGACACGAATCACGACCTCGGACTCGACCCTGGCCTCCAGAAGGACGGCGTCGAGGCCCACTTGCAGAAGCTGCTGGCGGAACGCCCGTGGGTATTGGAAGACGGACTGTCGCTCATCCGTCGGGAGTACCCCACCGACATCGGGCCGGTCGACCTGCTCTGCTCCGACGCCTCTGGAGGAACCGTCGCCGTGGAGGTCAAGCGGCGCGGCGAGATCGACGGCGTCGAACAGCTCGCCCGTTACCTGGAGCGACTCAACCTCGATTCTCGGCTGGCACCCGTCCGCGGCATGTTCGTCGCCCAGGCGATCGCGCCACAGGCGAGGACTCTCGCCGATGCCAGGGGACTCCAGGCGATCGAAGTCGACTACGACGGACTCCGCGACATCGAATCCGACGAGATGACTCTGTTCTGATCAGCGAACTCTCACCGGCCGGTCGTGAGGGACGAGCAACCTGAGTTCATTCGAGGCCGCGCGGAGGTCGCCGATCGTGAGGGCGAGATCGGCGGCTTGGGAAGGGTCGAGAACGCGGGCGGTTATCAGTCGCACGTCCTGCCACGCTCGCGCCACCGCGGGATCCGAACCCGTCGGCGGCGCCTCCACAAGGGTGCGCAGCTCCTCGAACCGTCTGTCGACGAGGTAGTCCTTGTCGCCGGCCACGGCCTTCTCGAGATCACCGATGATGGACTCGAGTTCGTCGACGCCGGCCCGGACGTTTTGTTGGTCTAGCTGACCCACCGCCGAGAACCATGCCACCACGAGCATGCCCAGCACGAATGCCGCAAGCCACGCCCGACTGGCCGTCAGCGGCCGCCACCTCACGGGTGGGTCGACCGGTTCCTCCAATCCGATCAGGGCCCGCATGCCATTCCCTCCTCGACGGCACCACCTCTCGGTACTGAGACGAACCGTACACGCGAGAGGTTCCCTACAAGAGACGAATATCCTCGAACGGTGCGCCTGATCACCTACAACGTGAACTCCATCTCTGCCCGACTCCCCCGGCTCCTGGCGCTGCTCGAGAGATATGCACCCGACGTCGTGTGCCTCCAAGAGACCAAGACGAGCCCGGAGGGGTTCCCACATCTGCCGCTCGAAGCAGCCGGCTACATCGCCATCGACCACTCGGCCGGGCGGTGGGCGGGAGTGGCGGTGCTGGCACGAAACGACCACCGGGTGACCGATCCCCGCAAAGGGCTGCCCGGCGAACCCTCGGCCGAGGAGGCACGGTGGGTCGAGGTGACGGTTGACGACATCCGGGTCGTCTCGACCTACGTCCCCAACGGTCAAGCCCTCGATTCACCCGCCTTCGCCGGCAAGCTCTCGTTCCTCGATGCAATGGCTGAGCGAGCCTCCGCCCTGGGATCACGGGCGGCCATCGCCGGCGACATGAACGTGTGCCCCACCGATCTCGACGTCTGGAACCCGGCACAGGTACACGGCGCCACGCACATCACCGAAGACGAGCGCACCCGCCTCGGTTCTGTGATCGACGCCGGGTTCGTCGACGCGTTCCGAACGCTCCACCCGGACGAGCCAGGGTTCACGTGGTGGGATTACAGGGCGGGTCACTTCCACAAGGGCTATGGACTGAGGATCGACCTGTGCCTTGTGAGCGCGGAACTCGCAACCGGTCTCGAGTCGGCGAAGGTCGAACGGGACTTTCGGAAACCCTCTACGGTGCCCGAGTCCAAACCCTCCGATCAC
>JAOUGY010000075.1 GCA_029865445.1 Acidimicrobiia bacterium
GTCGGGCGTATCGGACCCGGTGTCGGACCGGACCACGTGGCACACAGTGGAGGAGAACGTCGACGACATCGTGGCCGTCATCGACGCCGCCGGCGCCGACCGGGTCGTGGCGTACGGCGACACCGAGGGCGGGCTCTTCGCCACGATGCTCGCAGCGTCACATCCAAGCCGGGTCGAGCGGCTGATCCTGGTGAACACGTTCGCCTACCTCCTGCGCCAAGACGACTATCCGATCGGTATCCCTCCCGCCACCGCGCAGGCGCTCTCGGACCAGTACACGAACCAGCACGGCACGACCGGCGACATGCTGAGCATCACCGCACCAAGCATGGTTGACGACATCCGGTTCAAGACGTGGTGGACGCGGTACCAACGATTGTCGGTTCCGCTCGGCCTCGCCAAGACGACCTTCGAATGGTACGGACTCGTCGACGTCAGGGCGGCGCTTCCGCTCATCTCAGCACCGACATTGGTGGTCACGCGAGAGGACGCCCGCTTCCATCGAGCAGCGTTCGGCAGATACATCGCTGACCACATCGACGGCGCCGAGTATCGCGAGCTGCCCGGAAGCGACACCCTTCCATTCCACGCTGGTGACTTCGAACCGGTCCTCGATCAGGTCGAACGGTTTCTTACGGGCTCCCGTTCTGCACCTCACACCGACCGGATGCTCGCAACCGTCGTGTTCACCGACATCGTCGATTCGACGGCGCGAGCGGCCGCAATGGGAGACGCCAGATGGCGGGACCTGCTGGCCGCCCACGACAACCTCGTGCGGGCAGAGGTCGAGCGATTCCGTGGAAGCGTCATCGAAGTGAACGGAGACTCCAGCCTGTCGACCTTCGATGGACCGGCACGGGCGATCGCCTGTGCCGCCGCCATCGAGACCGAGTTGGCGAGAATCGGCGTCCCCACCCGCGCCGGCATCCACACCGGCGAGGTCGAACGGACCGACGTGGGGATTCGCGGACTCGCCGTCCATATCGCATCACGGGTGATGTCGGCGGCCGGCGAGGGGGGAGTTGTGACTTCGAGAACCGTCAAAGACCTCGCGGTGGGATCCGACCTTCGATTCGACGAGCTCGGTGCGTTCGACCTCAAGGGTGTACCGGGAAGGTGGGAGCTGTTCAGGCTGAGGAAGCCCTGACCTGTCTCGACCGGCGGTCAGGGCATCCCGGCCGCTTCCAAGTGCTCGATCCACAGCTCGAGCTGGTGCTGGTCCTGGAAAGGGTGGGACCGCCGCAGGTCGACACGCCGGGCCTCGGGATGCCGGGCACGGATGTCGGCAACGGTCGCCGCCGCACGCCGCTCCAGACCAAGTGCCTGCTGGGCGGCCGCCAGCAGCAGAGCCGCTTCGAGGTTGGATGCCTCATGGAATACCGGCTCGGCCGCATCGACGGTGTCCTGGAACTTTCCACCGACGTAATAGGCGCCCGCGAGGGTCGTCGCGTACCAGGGTTTGATGGTCGGGCTCATCCCGATCGCCCGCCGGGCGGACGAAACGGCCGACTCCCAATTGCCCCGATAACGTTCGATGCTCGCCTCCACCCCGAATGCCACATCACACGTAGGCCTCGCCGCCACTGCCTCCCGAGCCTCGGCAAGGGCGGCCTCGAGGTCGCCCCCCGCAAACATGAGAAGCGCTGCGCGAACCATGTGGGACAGACCGCTCGGGTCACCGAGCAGGACACCGCGTTCAGCGTGATGATGTGCCCGGTCGAGATCGATCGAGGGTTCTCCCGACAGCCCGCTGACGGCGCCGTACCAGTAGGCAAACGAAGCCAGAGCCGACCCGGTCGGCAGGTCGGGTTCGAAGGAGTCGATCTCTTCGAAGAGGGTGACCGCGGCTCTGAATCCGTCTTTGGTGCCCTTTGCCAGCTCGTGCCACCCCCGGTAGACACGTTGGACCGACGCCTGGTCCACGAGTGACCTGTACAGGGCCGACGGTTGACCCACGATGAGTTCTACCTCCAGCGCCTGCACGACGTCGGCGGTCATTCGATCCTGCAATTCGAACAGGTCATCGACATCCGCTTCCCACCGCTCTCCCCACACTCGGTGAATCGCCGGGAGTTCGATCAGTTGAACGTAGGCGCGGACACGCGACCCGGAACCGTGAAGGCCCATCTCCAACAGATAGCGGGCACCGGACGCCGGCGAGTCGGAGGTCTCGGCTTCGCCGACATCGATCACACCGAGTCCCGGCATCTTCACCAACGCCGTGAGCAGATCCATGCGAATCGCCTGGCCGATCGAGTCGAACTCCGACGGAGCCACCATCGGAAGAACCGCAACGGTCGGAGCCGTCCGATCACTGCGGATGGGCAGAGCGTCGTCATCGACACCCTCCAAGCGGTAGACGCGCACGCTTCCGGGTACATTCTTCAGCTGATGCGGACCGAGAGGTCGGAGTCGGAGTCCCGGTTCATCCAACTCGCTGAACACCGACTCTGACACCTGGATCCCACCCCGGGACGCGATCGCTTGAATGCGAGCGGCGATCGTGACCGGGTCACCGAACGGTCGGCCGTCGGAGGTGAACATCACCTCGCCGGAAGCGAGCCCCTGCCGGAAGAACATCCTGAACTGTTCCGGCTTGCTCTTGATCTCCAGGCAGATGCCGATCGAAGCCGCCATGGCCGCTCTCGCAGACTCGAACACAGCGAGGAAGTTGTCGCCGACGAAGTCGACCAGGGTGCCCCCGTTGGCTTCGATCTTCGAGGCAACGAATTCCCGATATCGCTCGACCATGGCGACGGTGCCGGCCGGGTCGTCGGCGAGATGTCGGCTGTAGTCGACGAGGTCGGCGTTCACGACCACCGCATGTCGGCGATCGAGCGTGGTGGAATGCTTCGATTGTGGTGTCATCGACTTCCTCGCCCCGGGATGGCCTGAATTATGGACCTTCGGCAGGAGGGATGTCGGACGGATCAGCCGGGCAGAGCGAGCGCCACGGCCATTCCCGCGACCAACACGATCGGCATGGAAGCACCACGTCGTGCGAGAATCCACGCGACCGTCAGAGCTCCCAGCGCCCCTGGGCCAAGGCCACCCTCCCCGCCGGCCATGGATCCGCCGACGAGTGCCGCCAGGATCGCCGGCTTGGCATGCCGTACGAAGCGTTCCAAGGAAGCGGGCAACGCCGACGTCCTGACGATGAAGAGCGCTCGCATCCCCAGCGTGCCCACGCCGATGAGCGCCATGATGAGAAGATCACGCATCGCCAAACCTCTCGATCGCGGCGCCGGAAAGGGCGCCGGCGACGATTCCGGCGACCAGACCCATGCCCGATGGAAGCTGTGCCCCGAGCATGGTGACGCCGGCCCCGGCAACGGCGGCGACCATCGCGGGCCGGGCCTCGACCGTGGGCGCCAACATCGCGGTGAACATGATCGGAATGCTGAGACTCAAGGGCACCCACGCCGGAATCACCGGACCGAGCAGCAATCCGGTGCCGACGCCCGCCATGTAGGTCCCGAAGAGCAGGGTCATGGCGGCCAGGTAGAACGATCTGACGTACTCCGCACCTCGAGAAGTGACACTGCTCACGAGCGCATACATCTGATCGACGAGGCCGTATGCCGCCACCCAACGAAACCAGGTGGGCTGATCCCGGAGATCAGGCGCCAATGCGGCGCCGTACAGGAGACCGCGAGCGTTGACCAGCAGCGCGGTGGTGACCGTCGCCGCCAAGCCCGCACCTGCCGAGATGGACCCCGCGGCGGCGAGATGGGCGGAGCCGCCCGCCACGATCAGCCCACCAAAGAACCCGACCACGTCCGACAGCGGGCTCTCACCGATGGCGACCCCGATCATGATGGCGAATGGCACCACTCCGACTGCCGCCGGCATCATCTGCCTGATCGCATCACCGGCTGCCGAGTCGGATCTTGCCTGGCGAATGGCGATGGTCATGCGGCCACCGCCATCATGCGGGTCGGGACTCGGCCCGCGAACAGCCCATACTCCAGTTTGAACTCGGCCCCCATGCCGCGGAACATCGCCACGGAGCTCGAGTTCTGGGGGTGGATCAGCACGGTCACGTTGGCGGTTCCAGATTCGGCAGCAGCCTGGAGAGCGGTCTCCACCAACCTTCGGCCGATGCCTTGACGATGGACTGCGTCGATCACGGCGACCGACAGTTCGAGATCGCCGGTCTGGTCGGCGACCAGCCGGACGATGCCCAAGGTGCGTCCACCGGTCGACGCCACCCACGCCCGATGGCGTACGCCGTCGACGTCGGCGAGGATCCGCCGCATCCCGTTGGTCAGGACCGGGGTCGCCTGAAGGAATCGGAAATATCGAGATTCCGGCGACATCGCATCGAAGACCTCCAGGACGCGGGCTTCATCTCCGCGCTCCAGTCGTTCGATTGTGATCGCCTCGGGGTCGATGATCTGCATGGTGGTTCTCCGTCGTTGTGCTTGTGGAGAACGTACGGAGGGCCCGGAGCGATCGAATCGGTAGGCATCACCCATATCGGCAATTTCACGGCGACGACGGCCCGTGCCGGTTGTACTGTCACGGCGTGGAGCTGCTGGAACGAGAAGGCGCGCTGGCCGATCTGGGACGTGCACTGGAGTCGGCCCGAACGGGTGCAGGGCGTTTCGTTGTCGTCTCCGGTGAGGCCGGGGGTGGCAAGTCCGCCCTCGTCGATGCGTTTTCCGATGCTGCCCAAGTCGGACGGGTGATGCGGGGCGCGTGCGACGACCTGGTGATTCCCGTGCCGTTCGGGCCGCTCCTCGACTTGGCCCGGATCACCGACCCAGCACTCGAATCGGCGCTGCTCGGAGGCGATCGTCAACGTGTCTTCACGAGACTGCTCGATCTGCTGGAGCAAAAACCCAGTCCGACCCTGGTTGTGATCGAGGACATTCATTGGATCGACCAGGCATCGGCGGAGATGCTGGCGGCCGTCGCACAGCGAATCGACCGTCTTCCGGTGTTGATGGTCCTCACCCTTCGGCCGGAAGGCGTCGACGCCGACCATCCCGGGCGGCTCATCGGCGCCCGGGTGCCTGCGACGGCGGCGTTACGCATCGAACTGGAGCCGTTGAGCCTGGAGGCGTTGATGTCGGTCACCGACCCCTCGGCGGCCTCGAGGATCTTGGCGGCGACCGGCGGCAACCCCTTCTTCGTCAGTCAGCTGCTGCAATCCGACGGAGCGATGACGGCCACGGTCACCGATGCCATCGCCGGCCGCGTTGCCCGCCTCCCTCCCGAAACCCGCCAGCTCCTCGAAGTCGTGGCCGTGAATCCAACAGCCGCGGAGAACGTCTTGCTCGACCGGGTGTCCCCTGGGTGGGAGAGGTGGGTCGAACCCGCCGAGTCGGCCGGTTTGGTAGACGTATCGGCTGCCGGGGTGTCCTTCCGGCACGACCTCACCCGGAGGGCGGTCGACGAAGCCATGCGGGCGTCCCGAAGAAGGGCGATCCACGCTTCAATCCAGAAGGCTGCCGTGGACCTGGGGCTGCCTGCGGGCCGAATAGTCCACCACGCCGCGGCGGCCGGCGCCGTCGATGTGTTGGTCTCGTTCGGCCCTGCCGCCGCCGAGCAGGCAAGAACGGCCGGTTCTCATCGTGAGGCAGCGGCCCACTATCGCGGGATCTTGGAACACGCCGAGATGCTCGAGCCCGTCCGCCGCGCCGAGATGTTCGAGGCTGCCAGTCTCGAGAGCTGGACCGTCAACGATCCTGAGCGCGCCCAACGGGAAGCCGGAGAGGCGCTCGGCCTCCGACGCGCCCACGGCGGACCGCCTGAGGCCATCGGACGCAACCTTCGCCGCATCGCCCGAGTGCGGTGGTTTCTCGGGGACGGCGACGCCGCCGAGAGTCTCCTCGACGAGGCGATCGAGATCATGGACGGTGGCGGGGACGACGTGCGGGAGGAGCTGGCGTCGGCGCTTGCCTATCGCGGTCTCATCACGGGCATCAGACACTCCGCCGGCGAGGCGCAACCGTGGATCGATCGTGCTCTGACGATGGTTGAGGGGGTCGACGACGATCGGCTGCGCGCTCTCGTGCTGAACGATGTGGGAACCGTTCGATACCTGGAGTCGGGCGATCCGGGCACGCTCGTCGAATCGATTGTGCTGGCCGAACGTGCAGGTCTGCACATCGACGTAGTGCGCGGACACGTGAACCTCGCGTCGTGCGCGCTGGCGCACCGGCGCTACCAGGACTGCAGGGGCCACCTCCACGACGCGAGCCACTATGCCGACGACAACCAGGTGCTGGCTTTCGGACCGCTGGCAGATGCCATCAGAGCACAGATGCTGTTCGAGACCGGTGAGTGGGATGGGGCCGCCACCATCACAGCCCGGCTCCAGAACCAGCCGTCCTTCGCCCGTCTACCCGCTTCCATCGTGCTTGCCCGACTGAAGGTGAGGCGAGGCGACCCCGATGCCCCTGAAGCGATCACCGAGGCCGTCACCCGAGCTCAAACCACCGGGGAAGCCCAGCGAATCGCCCCCGCTGTAGGGGCCGCCGCCGAACTGGCGTGGATGCAGCAGCGGCTCGACGAGTTCCTCCCAACCCTCGAAACTGCCCACTCGGTAGCCCTGAGAAGTGGCTCGGCACGCTGGGTCGGCGAGACCGCCATTTGGCTCCGGGCGGCCGGGAGGCTCGAAACGATGCCGGACCACATCGAAGAGCCTGCACTCCTGATGATGGAGGCACGTTGGGAGGAGGCAGCCAGTGCTTGGGAAGCGCTCGAGGCCCCCTACGAGGCCGCAGTGGCGCGAGCGCTGGCTGACGAGGTCACCACCGTCATGGAGGGTCTCGCTCAGTTGGACCGCATGGGAGCCGCACCAATGGCGAAACGCACCCGGGACCGCCTCGCCCGAATGGGAGTGGAGAAGATCCCGCGCGGTCCCCGACCTACCACCGCGTCGAACGCTGCCGGCCTCACATCACGACAGATGGAAGTGTTGGGGCTGGTGGTCGACGGGCACACCAACGCCGAGATCGGCGAACGACTCTTCCTGTCCACCCGCACGGTCGACCACCACGTGGCGGCGATCCTGCTCAAGCTCGGGGTCACCTCGCGTCGGGATGTCGAAACCGCCGCTCGAGAGCTGGGGCTGCTCGGCTGATCAGGCAGGAGTCGATCAGGCCACTGCCGCGTACGCAGACATCATGTGATCTGCGAGATACTCGGCGTCTCGACCGACACCGTCGACGAAGTGTGAGCCCCGGGACCACTGGAACCGCATGCCCAGAACGTACAGCCCCGAATGGGAGGTGACTCCCCGGCGTTGGATCACATCGCCAGAAGCGTCGAGCACATCGACGTGGAGCCACGGGTAGCGACGGCAGTATCCGGTGGCCCACAGGACCGTCCCAAAGCCGCTCGACAGATCGAGTTCCGAGGCCGCGGGGGGCAACCGAACCGGCGTCGGCCGTGACGGCGGCTCGAGAAACGGGTCGAGTCCTTCCATCGCCGCCTGGGCGTCAAACCTGTCGAGCAGGCGTCGGAGTCGCCGATCGGCCGTCGAGACGTCCTCTTCCAGGTTGGTGCCGAATCTGACCACCGAAGCGTCGCCGGTGACGACCCTTCCGGCGACTGTCACCCCGGCCCGGTCGAGCGTCCCCAGGTCGATATCGCCGCCAGACCCCGTGAGGCCGAGGCTTGGCGTCCGACGAGACGCTTCGACATCCGGCACGTCGTCGACTGTCTCGTCGAGCGAGCCGAGCCGATCTAGCCACCACCACAGGTCTTTCCCTCGATATGCCCTCACCGCCCGAGCGTGACGACCCGCCGACAACACAACCCTGCGCCCTGCCCCGGCCAATTCGGAGGCAATCTGGATTCCCGAAGCCCCTGCACCCACCACCAGCACACCTCCTTCGCCGAGATCGTCGGGATTGCGATACTGCGACGAGTGCAGCTGGCGTATACCCGGATCGAGCGAGTCGGCGAGACCGGGAATCTTGGGATCGGCGCTGTGACCGGTTGCGATCACGACGTTGCGAGCCTCGTACCGGCCCGACGTTGTCTCGACCCTGAAACCGGGATGGAGGGGGTACACACCCGTGACCTCGGTGTTCTCCGATACCGGAGCGTCGAACGATCGGGCGTAGCGTTCGAGCAACCCCACGAGCTCGTCCTTCGATCGGAAGCCGTCAGGATTCTCGCCGGCCTCGAGTTCCCAACCCGGAAGCCGCGTCATCCAGTTGGGAGTCAACAGGCGCAACGAGTCCCATCGCTCGCTCCGCCACCGTTCGGCAAGCCGTCCGCGCTCGATGAGCAAGTGGTCGACCCCGCGAGCAGAGAGTTGATGCGACAGCGCCAGGCCGGCCTGCCCGGCCCCGATGATGATGGTGTCGTGACGTCTCATCATGATCATCAAGCCACGAGCCGATCGGCCCGGCTCGTCAGGAAGGCGCACTCCTCGTCGGTGATCCGACCGAGCTCACGCATCAGCTCCGACGCCCGGTGGGTATCCCAGCGGTAGCTCGCAAGCTCGACGGTGTTCTCGAGGATCGGAATCGCGAAGCGGTTCCGAGTGCTCCGATACTGCCACCCGGCTTGCGCCTCGGTGGCCGGGTCGGCGACGGAGGCAGAAGCGGCGATCGCCGCCAGCTCTGCGTCCCGAAATGCACAAGAAATCCCGTGCGCGGACAACGGATCCTTCGTGAACCCGGCATCACCGACCAGGACCCAGCCCGGTCCGGTGGGGACTCGCAGAAACGAGGCAATACCCGGGGTGAACCTGTAGCGCTCAACTCGACGGGCGCCCGCTGCCGCTTCCGCGAGATCGGGAGCGGTCGAGCGAAAGACCCTCTCGAAGGTGGCGGCAGGCTCGTCGAATGCGTGGGCGGCCACCGTCGCCGCCAGAAGGACCCCACCATTGGTGGACACTGCACTCGTGGACATCCCCGGCGAGAACCGGAAGTCGTAGCCGACGTCGGGGATGCCCTCGAAGTACGTGTAGACGAGGGCGCTGCTCGCCCGGTACGACCGCTCCAGCGGAGCATCGACCAAGCGCGCAATCGTGGAGTTGCGACCATCCGCGCCCACCACGACTCCGGCGCCGATCGTGCTCGTCGACGAACCACTTCGGACCGTGACTCCATCGACGCGCCCCGCGCGATCGCGAGACAGCCCGACAACCGACGCCCCAAGCCGGACGTCGGCGCCGGCCGATGAGGCTGCATCTAGCACCACCGGGTCGAGCAGCGTGCGCCGGGGTGCGTACAGGGCCCCGACGCCGAACTCGGGCTTGACGTCGAAGGTGAATGGCTCGGTGCCGAACCCCAGCGTGATGCGTCTGACCGCGGGGGTCGACGCCGACACCGCCTGGAGCAGCCCCGCTCGTTCGAGCTGAAGCACGCCCGTCCGCATCAGGGCGTGAGTGGAAACGGTATCGGCCGGCGGACCGGCCCGGTCCACGATGAGGACCTCGAGGCCCTGTCGGGCCAGGTGGAGGGCGGTCATAGCGCCGGCCACCCGGGCTCCGACTACCACGACGTCGTATCGGTTGCTCATGATCTGCTCCAGGGGTTGGGCGGTGCCGGCCGCTGGCCGGCACCGCGCAAGGATCGGTCAGGCCACCACCTCGACGGTGACGGGGACGCCGTTGGTGAGCACGTCGAACACAGCCGAGCGCGCCACGGACCGTTGCACGATCTTCTCGAGATCCTCGACCCCGGCTCCTCCCTCGATCTGAAAACTGGCCCGGATGCCCTTGTATCCGTTCCGCACGGTGGGATCGAGACCGAGGACGCCGTTGAGGTCGATATCGCCTTCGACGGTCGAGCGAACTCTGGTGAGTTCGACTCCGCGGGCAGCAGCGATGTTTCCGATTCCAGCCGTGATGCAGCCGGCGAGGGCAACAAGCAGGTACTCGACCGGCGCCGGCCCCTGGTCGGACCCAACGAGCTGGGTGGGATGGTCGGAGTCGAACGTCCATGCGTTCAGATGCTCCTGGTCTGCGCCGAGCCCGAAGAAGTCGTGAACCGTGCTGCGACTGTGGGTGCCGGACACCCATTCGTTGGTCGCCTGGAAGCGGAACTTGGCGGCCTCGGGCATCGCCTTGACTGCGTCGAGCGCTCCGAAGAGGGCCTCGGTGTCGACTCCATTGCGAACGGTTGCGGTGGTGCTCATTTTGGTCTCCTCTCGTGCACCGACTCCCGATCTGTTCGGGACACCGGCAACGTATGCGAAGATCGGCAAGACCCGAATGGGTGGCCGCTACCCATATCGGGCTGCCACCCACAGCTGCCCAATATGGGCAACGTCACCGATTCGGCCAGATGAGCGACTCCATACGTTGGGCGTATCCGATGAACCAGGAGTCCTCATGTCAGACACGATCGTCATCACGGATGACTTCGCAGGACCGCCATTCGCCGCAAACGGCGGCTACGTGGCGGGCATCCTCGCCGAACATCTCGGCGTTTCATCCGCACACGTCGCCCTCAGGGCGCCCGCGCCTCTCGGTCGGGAGCTGCACGTGAAGTCAGAGGGCCCATTCGCCACCATCGAAGATCGTGGTCGTCTGGTGGCGTCGGCAGCTGCAGTTTCCCTGACGGATATGTCGGCGCCACGGGTCGATTACATCACCGCGGCGCTCGCTGCCGGAGACGTCGACACCACCCACCATCCCTTTCCGCAGTGTTTCGTGTGCGGACCGGAACGGAACGTCGACGACGGACTGCACCTCCTGCCGGGGCACGTCGCCGAAGGTGTGGTCGCGGTTCCCTGGCGGCCATCATCGGCAGCCGCCCGAGTGTCGACTCGCGTGGTCGCGGCGGCTCTGGATTGCCCGTCGGCGTTCGCCGTGATCGAGGTTGGCGAGGCAGCGTTGCTGGCGTCGATGACCTTCCAGATTGCACGCACGCCGCTGGTGGGCGAGGAACTCGTCGTGACCGGGTGGAAGCGCCGGATCTCGGGTGCGAAGCGTTGGGCGGCGACCGCCATCACCGGACCCGACGGGGAGACCCTGGCGAAGGCCGAGACGTTGTGGCTGGCAGTCGACGCGGATCGACTCGGGGCGATCAAGGAGGCGGTTGCCGCATGATGACCTCCGTCACCGACCTCGGCTCGATACTGGGTGTGTGGGCACACCCCGACGACGAAGCCTTCCTGTCGGGCGGCATCATGGCCGCCGCCCGCGATGCGGGCCAAGCCGTCGCAGTGGTCACTGCCACCCTCGGCGAGCACGGTACGCCGGACCCCGTGGCGTTCCCTCCCCACGAGCTCACAGAGGTCAGACGACATGAGCTCGACCGCTCGCTCGCCACTCTGGGCGTGCACACCCATCGAATGCTCGGCTATCGGGATGGTGGTTGCGCCGCCGTCGCCCCCGAGCACGGCGCCTCTCGGATCATGCAGGCGATCGATGAATTCGAGCCCGACACGGTGTTGACGTTCGGACCCGATGGATACACCGGGCATCCTGATCATCGGGCGGTCTCGGGTTGGGTGACAGACGCTGTGCTCGCCACCAACTCGCACGCCCGAGTCCTTCACGCCACCGCGGAGCATGATTTCCTCAGCCGCTTCCACGACATCCACGACCGCTTCAATGTGTTCTTTGCCGGCAAACCATCGGTGAACCGAATCACCGACATGGCGATCCATGCCGAGTGGGGCGGGTCCGTGCTCGATCGGAAGGTTCTGGCCTTGGCCGCCCAGCGGAGTCAGACAGGGTCCCTGATCGCCGAACTGGGATGGGCCAGATTCCGGGAGTGGGTCGCCACAGAGTCCTTCGTAGTACCAGCCCTGGAGCTCGCTCGTTCCGCGTAGCACGACCGGGTTCACGAGAAGACGGCGACGCGAACACAAGAAGAGGGGCCCGGTCGTCCCGACCGGGCCCCTCTTGTCACGTCGTGTCGTCACCGCATGATCGACCTGGCGAGGGCTTCCCGAAGCATTTCGGCCTTGGCCAAATCGAGCCGTCTGTCGATGTCCCTCGTGGAACCCCGACGGCGATTCCTGGTCTTCATCGTTTCCTCCTCACGTCCGCCTGCCACTGTTCGACTGTCGGGTAACAGCAGGTCATCCATTCCTGCCGTTCGGCTCGGGTCAGGTGGTTCCTGCTCATGTTGCTCCTCTCCGGCATGACCCTGAAGGTACGGCAGCTCCACACGGACGCCATCCGTGACAACCCATGTTGGACAGAGGCCTTCCACACCGGTCCACCGAGCAAACCACTGGAAGGCGACCGGGCTCTCGGGTGGGCCGGCGGCCGGTCGAGCCCCTACGCAAAAGAGGCCCGGTCCCACGGGACCGGGCCTCTTCACTTCTTTCCTCACCGAACGAGCGACACGAAGATGGCGTTTCGAAGCACCTCGGCCTTCTTGGCCTCGAGCTTTCGATCGATGTCTCGTGCCGGTGTTCGACGGCGCTCTCTGTGCTTCACTTCTTCTCCTTCAAGTCCTTCTGCCAGCGCTCGACTGTGCGGTACCAGTTGGTCTGCCATGCCCGGCGCTCTGTGCTTGTCACGTGGTTGGCGTGCATCTCGTTCCTTTCTCCGTTGATCGGGAAGGTACGGATCGCCCGTGCGGGTGACATGGGTGACGGTCACCCATCTTGAGATCGCCGGAGCCGGTGCCCACCCTCAGTAGGTTCACGGCTCCCCGCCGCCGTCCAACCCCAGATACTCCTGCCGGAAGTCCTCGTCGAGATCGCCGAACGGGTCGGGGGCCCCCGTCACGGTCCACACGTGGATCATCTCGTTGGTCAGCGCCACGGTGAACGAACCGACGGGACACATCCCGAACGGCGAGACCAATGAGACGGTCAGTCCCGGAATCACCCCGACGCACACCTGCTCGTGGGCATGCCAGACCGTGAGCGGACCGCCGATCATCGGACCCGGTACGCCCACCCCTGGCATCTGAAACATCGCACCCAACAACACCGGGGAACCGCTGGCGTCGACTCCGTACACCAGGGTCTCAGGGTGCTCGGGATCGAGAATGCGGCCGTCGTCGAGATATGCCGGGTTGTCGGCGTGGTGGTCCACTCCCCAGACGTCGGCGACGTCATAGCCGGCGGATGCCGCGACGGACACGTCTTCGTACTCGGCGATCGCCGCGGCCGTTGCTGCTGCGAGGTCTGATGCAGCCTCGGCCTCCTCGATGGTTGGCTGTCGCGCCACTCCCACCGGCATCGCCATACCGGCCGCAGGCGTCTCACCGACATGATGGGACACTCCGGCACTGAGAGCGGACCCGAAGGCGGCGACCGACGTCACGACGGCGAGGAAGGCCGTCGCAGCCACGCCGAGCCGGTGCCGTCGCGAGGGGAGTGCCACCGCCAGCAGCCCGAGCAACTCGAAGGTCTTCACGATCATGACCACCTGGTCGGGCACCGTCCCACCGGCCACGGAGATGGGCACGCCTAGGAGCGAGGCGACGAGCGCCATCACACCCAGACCCGATCGACCGAGGA
>JAOUGY010000384.1 GCA_029865445.1 Acidimicrobiia bacterium
CGCCTGGAGGAGCCGGTCCCGCAACGAATCCACGTCGAGCTGGCGCATCGTCCGGTACAGGTAGTACGTACCGCCCACCGGCCGGCCAGGTTCGATTCCGGCGAGCCGGTCAACGGCTTCCTTCGCCAGTCGCCGCAACTCTTCGAAATCCTCGGCAGACAGTGCCTCGAACATGGCCTCGATCAGCTGATCGGTGCCCATCTCCTCACCGGCAGTAGAGCCCTCCCCGGTCCATGTCGGACGCTCCTCGCCCTGCTCCCCCTCTTCGACCGGTCGCGACACCACCGAGAAGAACACGTCGAACACGGTGGAGAACGCCTCCTCGTGGCGAGAGTTCTTGACCATGGTGGCACCCAACGCCGCCTTCAAGGCACTCCGGTCGGCCAGATCGATGTGTGTGATCGCCTCCATGGCATCGATGGCTTCCACCATCGAGACCGGCAGCCCGGCGGTGCGCAACTCCTGGACGAAATCGGTGAGAAGAGAAATCACGGGCGAGGGATCCGATGTGGAGTGACGGCTCGAGAGCCTTCGCCTCGCTCGGGACGGCCCTTCGGGCATCCGCTCCCCCTCCGTCCCTCCGGGACGCGTCCTCGGCAGCCGGAGGAAACAAGGACCCGCACCGAGGTCACGACGCGAGTTCTTTGAGGGCCCGATCGATGTCCGTCTGGTACTTCAACAGCACGTGCACGGTCTCCTCGATCACGTCGTTGTCGATGTGTTCGATCCCCAATGCCAAGAGGGTCCTCGCCCAGTCGATCGTCTCGGATACCGACGGGGCCTTCTTGAGGTCCATGGCTCGCACCGACCTGGCAACACGGGCGATCTCGGTGGCGAGACGGTCCCCGAGGTCGGGAACGCGGGCCAGAAGGATGTCGTGTTCCCGCTCCTGAGTCGGATAGCCGATGTGCAAGAAGAGGCATCGCCGTTTCAGCGCCTCGGATAGTTCTCGGGTGTTGTTCGACGTCAACAACACGAGCGGCGTTGAAGTGGAACGGATCGTTCCCAACTCGGGAATCGACACCTGGAAGTCCGACAACACCTCTAGGAGCAGCGCCTCGGTCTCCATTTCGACCCGGTCGATCTCGTCGATCAGCAATACCACCGGCTCCTCGGACCGGATCGCCTCGAGGAGCGGACGAGTCAACAAGAACTCCTCGGAGAAGATGTCACCCTCGATGTCCCGCCAGTCGTGATCCGTGTCCGCTTGGATGCGGAGCAGCTGTTTCTTGTAGTTCCACTCGTACAGCGCCCTCGACTCGTCCAGCCCTTCGTAGCACTGGAGTCGGATGAGCTTGCGACCCGAGATCTGAGCGAGAGACTTCGCCAGCTCGGTCTTGCCGACGCCCGCCGGACCCTCCACCAACACCGGTTTCCCCAACCGGTGAGCAAGGAACGCGACCTGGGCGATACGGGCGTCGGCCAGGTAGTGGATCCCGGCCAGCGCGTCCGTCAGGGCGCCAGGAGACTCGAACGGATCAGACATGAAGACTCCGGAAGAGGTGACCCCGACACTCTACCGGGACGGAGAGTTCTGGCCGCATCCGGGCTCACGGTTAGGCTGATCAGGCACATCTCTTCAATCGAGTAGTCACCATGAGGATCGTCATCGTGGGAGCCGGTGCCGTCGGTTCCTATCTCGCCGAAAGGCTTTCGGCGGAAGGCCAGGACGTCGTCGTCATCGAAGACGACGAAGAGCTCGCAGCAGACCTCCAGGACCGGATCGACGCCCTCGTCATCCCCGGCAACGGAGCCTCCCCATCGGTTCTGGAACAAGCCGGAGTGCAGAAATCCGACCTCTTGATCGCCGTGTCCAACTCGGACGGCGCCAACGTGCTCGCCTGTCACGTCGCAGCCGAGCTCGGCGTGAAACGAACCGTCGCCCGCGTCGAAGATCCCGACATGCGGGAAGCCTTGGCAGGACTCGAAGTCGACTTCGTCATCGACCCCGGCGAGGCGGCCTCCCACGAGCTTCTGGCGTTGGTACGCCAGAGCGGGGTGTCCGAACTGGTGGAGTTCGGAGGCGGGAAGCTGGCGCTCGTCGGTGCCACGGTGCCCCCCGGAGCACCCCTCGTGGGTCGAAATCTGGGGACGTTGAGACGCATCGATTGGGGGTGGGAATGGGTCGTGACGGCCATCGTCCGCCACGGCACGACCATCGTTGCACACGGTGACACGGTGATCGAGCCGGGTGATCACGTGCTCTTGATGGTGGCCAGCGACGACGTCGACCGGTCGACGGACCTGCTCGGGGTGAGCCACCACACCGTCCGCCGGGTCATCATCCTCGGCTCGACCCGGCTGGCCGACCTCACCGCTGGATTGTGCATCGATGCCGGATTCGACGTTGTGATCGTCGATCAGGACCCGGGTCGATGCAGGAAGCTCGCCGCCAAACACGGCCGCGCCCTCGTCATCTGTGACGACCCCACCAATCCGAAGACGCTGGAAGGTCTGGAAGTTGATGACAGAGACTCGTTGCTGGCACTCACCGGGTGGGACGAGGTCAACATCCTGGCGTGCCTCGTCGCCAAGGCGTTGGGCGTGTCCACCACGGTGTCGAGGTTCAACCGGATCGAATATGTGAGCCTCCTCGGCGGAGTGGGGATCGACGCCGCCGTCTCGAGCCGTTTGATCGCCGCCGGTGCCATCCTCCGGTTCGTCCGGCGAGGCCGGATTCACTCGGTGGTCACGTTCCGGGACACCGATGCCGAAGCGATCGAAATCGAGGTGGAAGCACAGTCGAAGGCCGTCGGAGTGACCGTCGTCGAACTGGGCATGCCCCGGGGTGCGGTCATCGGCGGTGTGCTCCGCAACGGCGACACGTTCGTTCCCACCGGAGCGTCGAAGATCGAGACCGGCGACCGGGTCATCGTCTTCTCGATGCCCAACTGCATCGCCGCGGTCGAAGAGCTGTTCGGGAGGGAGTGACGGTGGATCGAACCGTCGCCCGACCGGCGCGGCCCTCCATGGCGCGACGGCTGTCGCTGATCATCGGCGCCGTGATCGGGGCGGGCGGCGTCACGATGCTGCCGTCCTCGGTCGTGTCGCTCATCTACCGGGAAGGAGCCGTCGCCGCCCAGATCGCTCTCGCCGCCGCCATCACCATGGGCTGTGGATGGGTGCTGTGGGCCAGAGTCGGCCGCCAGGGGGTCATCACCACCAAAGAGGGTTTCGCCACCGTGGGACTCGCATGGTTCGCCCTGTCGGCGTTCGGAGCGCTCCCCTACCTGCTGACGGGCTCCATTCCCTCGATCACGAACGCCTTCTTCGAGACCGCATCCGGCTTCACGACCACCGGCGCATCGATCCTCCCTGACCCCGGTGCATTGCCCTACGGCATCCTCTTCTGGCGATCCACCACCCAGTGGGTGGGAGGCATGGGTGTGATCGTCCTCTCGATCGCCATCCTCCCCCTGCTCGGGGCCGGCGGCGTCCAGCTGGCGCGGGCCGAGTCCCCCGGACCCGCCCCCGACCGGCTGACACCACGCTTTCAGGAAACCGCCACGCGCCTGTGGT
>JAOUGY010000076.1 GCA_029865445.1 Acidimicrobiia bacterium
TGGAGAACCGTCGCGGGTCGGCGTATCCGACGGCGTTGTTGAGATTCGAGGCAGGATTGTGGAGGATCGTGCCGCGCATCTCGTGGTGGGTGGGGAGGTGAACGCAGTGGCCGAGCAGCCAGTTGTCCCGGCTCAGCTGGGCGAGCCGTTCTGCAGCGTCCGAGTCCTCTGGTCCCTCGTGAACGTGGACGTGGACGCCGACACCGAGCTCGTCGGCAAGCGAAGCGGCCGCTTCCAGTGTCTCGTCCGAACACGTGAAGGCGGCGTGGATGCCCACCAGACCGTTGCCACCGCCGGATATGAACCGCCGGTTCTCGTCGAGGCCACGCCGTGCACCGTCGGGGCCGTGGCGGTCGGTGACCCCGTAACACGTGAGGACCCGCACGCCGACCTCGGCGCAGGCTTCGGCGATGACGTCGAGTGATCCTTCGATGGCGTTGGGGCTCTCGTGGTGGTCGATGATCGCGGTGGTTCCGGCCTCGAGGGCTTCCAGCGCGCCGAGCATTGCCGACCAGCGGATCATCTCGAGATCGAGTGCCGCGTCGAGCCGCCACCAGACCTGTTCGAGGATCTCGCCGAAATTGGTGGGCGTCTTGGGCGGCGCAGGCATTCCTCGCGCCAGCGCCGAATAGAGGTGGTGGTGTGCGCAGACGAGTCCCGGTGTGACGCCCATCGCTTTACATTTTGTTAACTAGGTTGGCTTGTGTCAAGTCGAGCGGCTCATGCCGATTGAGCGGAAGGCGGGTCCTCCACACGCCGTCGAGCTCGCGAAAGGCCGCGGCCACAGCACCTGCGGTCGGAACCAGCCCGATTTCGCCGACCCCCTTGATGCCGTATGGGGAGTCGGGTTGGGGCGCCTCCACGAGCAAGACCTCGATCTCGGGTGTGTCCTTCGGTCTCAGGATGTCCAGCTGGCGCAATGTGAGGTGAGTGGGCATCCCCTGCTCGTCGCAGGGGAAATCCTCCGTGAGGGCGTACCCGAGTCCCATGTGGACCGAACCCTGCACCTGCCCCTCGCACAACATCGGGTTCACCACCCGACCCACGTCATGGACCGCCACCACCTTCTCGATCGCTCCCGACTCCCGATCGGCGATGACGAGCTGGGCGGCGTAGCTGAACGTCGAGTGGATCTTCGGGTTGGGCTTTCCCGACGAGAGCGAGTCGGTCCAGTCGATGATGTAACTGCCTTCGAAGTCGGTATCCGGTGCCCTCCCGCCGGCATCGGCGGCCCGGCAGGCCTCCCGAACGGACCCGGCCGCCATCACCGTCCCTCGGGACCCGGTGGTCTGGCCGAACCCCAGCTCTCTCGTGGTATCGACGATCACCTCGATCGATGCGGGGTCGATCCCCAGTTCCTCGGCTGCCACCTGCAGCGCAACCGTGTGGACGCCCTGGCCCATTTCCGTCCATCCGTGGCGGACCTCGGTGACGCCGTCGGAGCGGAAGCGAACCACCGCCTTCGATACCTCGTAGAACCCATTCCCCAAACCGGAGTTCTTGATGCCGAGTCCGAGACCCACCGCCTTGCCGCCGGCGGTCGCCGCGTCATAGGCGGGTTTGATGGCGTCGAGGCACGCACGCGCTCCCAGAGAACCTGCGTCCATGATCTGGCCGGGACCCCACACCACACCCGGTGTCACGATGTTTCGGTTCCTGATTTCCCAGCCCGAGAGACCGACCAGGGCGGCCAGACGGTCCATGATCCCCTCGGTGGCGAACTGGGCTTGGTTGGCCCCGAAGCCTCGAAACGCACCACACACCGAGTTGTTCGTGCGGACCGCGACCGCCTCCACGTCGACGTTGGGGAACACATAGGGGCCGGACGCATGACCCGCCGCCCGTTCCAACACTTTCATCCCCACCGATGCGTAGGGCCCTGAATCTCCGAGCATTCTCGCCCGGAGCGCCGTGAGGCGACCCTCCGCATCGCATCCAGCGGTCATCTCGATGCGGATCGGGTGCCGTTTGGCGTGCATCTTGAGCGACTGCTCGCGGGTCAACGTGCATTTCACGGGTACTCCGAGGAGATGTGCGGCGAGCGCGGTATGGGCCTGGTTCGACAGGTCTTCCTTGCCGCCGAAGGCACCGCCGTTCGACACCAACTCGACCGTGACCATTGAAGGATCGATCGCCAGCACCGACGCGATCTGATCGCGGTCGTCCCATATGCCCTGGCCCCCCGAATACACATGCAGGGAACCGTCGCCGCGCGGCACGGCGAGCGTCGACTCGGGCTCGAGGAACGCGTGCTCGACGCGTTGGGTCTGGAACACCTCGTGAACTGTGTGTGCCGAGGCGGCGAGCGCCGCGTCGACGTCGCCTCTGACATAGCTCGACCTGGACAAGACGTTGCCGTCGAGGCCCCAGACGGCATCCTCGGAACTCTCCAATGCGGCCGCCGGATCCACCATCGGGGCGTGGGTCTCGTACTCGACGTCGACCAGGTCGGCCGCCTCCCTGGCGGCGAGCACGTCATCGGCGACCACCACGGCCAGCACGTCACCCGCGTATGACGTGCGCCCGCCCGTTGGGATCATCACCGGCCAGTCGGTATGGATGATGCCCACCCGCAGCTCACCGGGGATGTCGTCGGCAGTGAAGATGGCCCGGACACCGGGATGCGCGGCAGCTCGCGTCGTGTCGATCGCCACAATGTCCGCCCTGGTGTGGTCGGTGAAGCGGAGTGCGGCGTGGAGCATGCCGGGCGCCATCATGTCACCGACGTAGCCACGATCACCCAACGCCAGTTCCGCTCCTTCGTACTTCGTCCCGGGCTTCCCTATCCCGCCGGCCAGCGCCGGTTCGGAGATGGGAGCGGCCGAAGCGGCGAGCTCGATGGCGTCGATGATCTTGGTGTACCCGGTACACCGGCAGAGGTGGGCGCCGAGCCGGCCTTCGATCGTGCGGCGGTCGAGCGAACTGCCCTTCTGGTCGATGAGGGCCTTGGTGCGAACCACTATCCCGGGTGTGCAGAAGCCACACTGGAGCGCCCCGGTGCTCGCAAACGCGCGGGCCAACCGGTCGCGCTCTGCCGGATCGAACCCTTCCAGCGTCGTCACCTCGCGACCCGCCACTTTGTCGAGGGCGGTGACGCAACTGACCATTGCCTTTCCATCCACGAGGACGGTGCAGCAGCCGCACTGTCCGGAGGGTGCGCACCCGTCCTTGGGGGAGGTGAGTCCGAGCTCATCGCGGAGAGCGGACAGCAGGTGAGGGTGCCGTGCCGACACCGTCCGCCTCTCGCCGTTCACGATCAGCTGGACCTCTGTCATGACATCTCCTCGGGTGCGCCGGCCCCCCTGCGTTCGGTGATCAGCCTGTATGCCGCCGGTACCCGGTACAGGTCGTAGTTGAAGAGGGTCTCTTTGTAGAACTTGCAGTAGTCGAGGTCGATCGTCGCGGTGATGAGCTCGTCTCCGGTGGTGATGGCCTGGGCGATGAGCTGGCCCGAGGGGGCGATGATGGCGGATTGGGCGAGGCTCTCGACGCCCTCCTCGGTCCCGCCCTTGGCGACGCCCACCACGTAGCACCCGTTCTGATATGCGCCGGCCTGCATCACGAGGTGATTGTGGAAAGACTGAAGAGGGTTCTGCTGTGGGTCGGGTGCGTAATAGAGGGGGGTGTTGTATCCGATGAGGATCAGTTCGGCGCCCTGAAGGCCCATCACGCGGTATGTCTCGGGCCAGCGGCGGTCGTTGCACGTAGCCATGCCCACGATGCCTCCGAACGCTCGCCACACGCCGAAGCGATCTCCAGGCTCGAAGTAGTGGCGCTCGGCGTGCTGGAAGGGACGAGAGGGGTCGTATTCGGCGTGACCGGGCACGTGCACCTTCCGGTACCGCCCCACGATCACGCCCGCCGAATCCACGAGGATCTGGGTGTTGTAGCGGTGGGTGACGCCTTCGTCGTCGGTGGTCAGTTCGCCGTAGCCCAGGGTGAAGCCGATCCCCAGGCGGGCGGCCTCGTCGAAGAGGGGCTTGGTCTCGGGGCTGGGCATTTCGCGTTCGAACCAGCGGTCTATCTCTTCGGAGGCGGTCGTGTACCACCGGGGGAAGAACGTCGTGAGGCACAACTCGGGGAAGGCGACGAGCACACATCCCCGCGCGTGTGCCTGTTCCAGGAGACTGATCAGTCGTTCGACGACGTCCGATTTCGGTTCGTCGCGAGCAATCGGGCCGAGCTGGCCGGCCCCGATCGTGAGGGTGCGCGTCATCAGTCGATTCTGAGCCGATCTTTACATTTTGTCAAGCGCTGGAAGTCTCTTGTCTGGCACCGCGCTGCCATCGTCGGCACCGACCTGCCGGCCATCCGGCTTGACCTCCAACCGGTACGCTCGGATCATGCTGCCGATCGACGTCGAGGGCCCGGTCACCGCCGAGGTGTTCACGCTGGCCATGACTGACTTCGGCCCGTTGCTGACCGGACCGTGCGGGCCCGCTCCATGGCTGATCGAGGCGGGCCACGGCGAGCACCCCATCGACACGGTGCGTCGTCTGGCAGGTAGCGCGATGCCCGGATTGCGGCTCCTCCACTCCACGTCGTGGCGATTCGAACGCGGCGCCGTTGTACTGTCGTTCCTCGTGGTGATGGACGAATCCAGGATCGGCGAGTTCGAGACCGTGCCGGTGCATCGGGTCGATCTGGCCCGCTCGACCGCCACCGAGGCGCCACCGGCGATCGGCTACGAACAGGTGCTCGAGCACGCGCTCCGCCACCTCGCCTGGCTGGCAAAGGAGGACGAGGCGGTTCGCGTCGCCCTCGACGATCGGTGGCACGACCTGCTCGAGGGATATGTACCCGAGCCCTTTCTACAACTCGGAGGCTGATGATGCAGTACGAATTGACCTGTGCATGCGGGTGGACCACGAGCGGCGATGAGGAAGAGATCGTCGAGGCCGCCCAAGACCACGGCCGCAAGCTCCACAACATGGAGGTCACCCGAGAGCAGGCGATGGCGATGGCTGGGCCTGCCGGGGCGGATTGAAGCCAGCGTTGTGTCAGGCATCCAACCCTCGGTTGAGGAGGTGGATCTCCACGCATCCAACTCTCGTTGGCGGGTGGGGCAGGTGAGAAACGGGCTTCGTGCCCTTGCGTGGGGGATCGACCATCGTTTACATTTCGTACAGAAAACGCTTGACGTTTTGTAAAGAGCGCGCCAGGATGCGTCCGCCGTGACGAGGGTCCCGGCGCCGGGTACCGGCCCACGTGGAGGAGAGAAGATGACATCGAAGCGATGGTGGATCGCACTGGTCGTGCTCGCGATGATTGCGGCAGCCTGCGGAGGAACCACCTCAGGCGAAGGCGGCGACACCGACACCACCGGAGCCGAACCGGCCGCCACCACCGAGGCGACCGAAGCACCCACCGAGTCGACACCGGAGACCACCGGTGGTGAGACCGACGCCGGCGGCGACTTCAAGGCCGCCTTCGTCTACGTCGCGCCCATCGGCGACCTGGGATGGACCTGGGCGCACGATCAGGGCCGGATCGCGCTCGAAGAAGAGCTCGGAATCGAGACCGCCTTCATCGAGAACGTCCCCGAAGGCCCCGACGCCGAACGGGTGATCCGCGACTTCGCCCAGAAGGGCTACAACGTCGTGTTCACGACCTCGTTCGGGTACATGGATCCGACCATCAACGTCGCCTCCGAGTTCCCCGACACCCAGTTCGTGCACATCTCAGGCTTCAAGACCGCTGCCAACGCCTCGAACGTGTTCGGAGCGATGGAGGAGGCCCGCTACCTGTCCGGCATGGTCGCCGGTGCCGCCACCGAATCGAATGTGCTCGGCTTCGTCGCGGCGTTCCCCATCCCCGAGGTGATCCGGGGCATAAACGCCTTCACCCTCGGCGCCCGGTCGGTGAACCCCGATGCCACGGTGAAGGTCGTTTGGACCAACACCTGGTTCGGTCCGCCGCAGGAGAAGGAAGCCGCCGAGGCTCTGCTCGCGGCCGGCGCGGACGTGATCGCTCAGCATCAGGACACAACCGAACCGCAGAAGGCTGCCGCCGATGCAGGCAAGTTCTCCATTGGCTACGACTCGGACATGCGGTCTTTCGTGGGCGACTCCGTCCTCACCAGCCCCGTGTGGGACTGGGCGCCCAAGTACATCTCGATCGTCGAAGAGTTGCAGGCCGGCACCTATCAGGGTGACGAGTCGTGGTACGGCTCGATGGCCGACGGTGTCGTCGACATCGCCGAGTTGTCTCCGCTGGTGGACGCAGAGACCAAAGAACTCGTCGAGATGAAACGCCAGGAGATCATCGACGGCTCCTTCCAGCCGTTCTGTGGACCGGTCCTCGGCGCCAACGGGGCAGAGATCGTCGCCGAAGGCAAGTGTCTGACACTCGGTGAGCTGCTGAGCATGGACTACTTCGTCGAAGGTGTCGAGGGCGAGGCACCCAACGAGGCGCCCACCGGCCTCGGTTCCTGATCGACCGACCTGAGGGGGGACCGAATTCGGTCCCCCCTCAGTCCTAGGAGGGTCCATTGACCGATGTGACGACCATCCCTGATGTCGCCGTCCAGTTGGCCGGCGTCACCAAGCGATTCCCTGGAGTGCTGGCCAACGACTCGGTCGACCTCGACGTCCGTCGTGGAGAGATCCACGCTCTTCTCGGAGAGAACGGCGCCGGGAAGAGCACGCTGATGAGTGTGCTCTGCGGGCTGTACCGCCCCGACGAGGGCACGATCTCGCTGGCATCCGACGGCCGGCTCAAGCCGGTTGATATCCGCTCGCCCCGTCACGCCATCGAGCTCGGTATTGGGATGGTCCACCAGCACTTCAAGCTGGTCAGAAGCCTATCGGTCACAGAGAATGTCATCATCGGCATGGACGGCGTGCCCCTCCGGCTCGACGTGGACAAACTCGGTGCCGAGATCGCAGAGATAGGTCTCAGGTACCACATGCCGGTGGAACCCGGCGCCACCATCTGGCAGCTCTCGGTGGGAGAGCAACAACGTGTCGAGATTCTCAAGGTGCTGTACAGGGGGGCCGACGTCCTCATCCTCGATGAGCCCACGGCTGTCCTCACCCCCAAGGAGTCCCAGGACCTCGGCCGAACGCTGCGGACCATGGTCGCCGAAGGCAAGTCGATCATCTTCATCTCGCACAAGCTGGACGAGGTCATGAGCTTCGCCGACCGTGTCACCGTGCTCCGTCAGGGGCGGAACGTAGCCACCCTCGATGTGTCGGCGACATCGAAGGGCGAGCTGGCAAAGCTGATGGTCGGTCGCGAGCTGTCCGCCCCACCGGCGCGTCGTGCCGGCGAGCTCGGGACGACACTCCTGGAGTTGAAGGGGGTATCCACCCTCAACGACCGGGGACTCCCGGCGCTCCGGGAGATAAGTCTCACCCTGGGGGGAGGAGAGATCCTGGGCATCGCCGGTGTCGCCGGCAACGGTCAGCGGTTCCTCGCCGAGGTCGTGACCGGCCTCCGACCCACCACCGGGGGGGCCATCGAGGTGAGAGGCAAGGATCGCACGGGAGCGTCACCTCGGGAGATGATCAGTGCCGGAGTCGTTCACGTGCCCTCCGACCGGCTCGGCATGGGCCTCGCCGGGAACCTGTCGCTGGCCGACAATCTCGCAATGCGTTCGTATCGCCGGCCGCCGCTGGCCAAGGGCATCTTCTTGGACCGGCGCAAGATGGTGGTCGAGGCGAATGGGTTGATCGAACGTTTCAACGTCATGACCCCCGGGCCTGCCACACCCGCCCGGAGCCTGTCGGGTGGTAACCAGCAGAAGGCGATCCTCGCCCGCGAAATCACCGCCGGGCACGAAGCGGCCGGGGGTGCGGTGATCGTCGCCGCCTACCCGACCCGGGGCCTGGATGTGGGCGCCATCGAGTCGGTTCGCGCCCGCCTCGCCGAAGAACGGGATCGGGGGAGCGGGGTGCTGCTGATCTCGGAGGATCTCGACGAACTGATGGCCATGGCCGATCGGATCGCGGTCTTCCACGGCGGCGAGGTGATGGGAATCGTCGCACCGTCCGAGACCTCGATCGAGGAGTTGGGTCTCCTCATGGCCGGGGAGCGGCGGACATGATCGGTTTCACTCTCGAGAAGCGCCTCGAGACCTCCACGAAGACCAACCTCCTGGTGCTCGCCGGGTCCCTGCTCGTTGCCCTGTCGGCGGGAGCGCTGCTGCTTCTCGCTGTCGGTGCCAGTCCCCTCGAGGCCTATGGCGCCATGTTGAAGGGCGCGTTCGGAGGCCGCCTCGAGATCGTCGAAACCCTGGTCCGGGCAACCCCGCTCATCCTCACGGGTCTGAGCGTCGCCGTCGCATTCCGGATGCTGTTCTGGAACATCGGAGCGGAGGGACAGCTGGTTGCCGGAGGCATCGCCGCCTCCGCGGTCGCCCTCTTCCTCCCTGGTGCAGCCCCGTGGGTACCGCAAAATGCGTGGGTCTACCTCCCCCTGATGGGCACCGCCGCCATCGCGGCCGGTGCGGTGTGGGGCCTTGTCCCGGCCCTGCTCAAATCGTCGCTCGGGGTGAATGAGATCATCACCACGCTGATGTTCAACTACGTCGCGATCCTTCTGTACCAGCACCTGTTCAACGGGCCGTGGAAGGATCCCGAGGGGTTCGGGTTCCCGGGGAGCGCCGAGTTCGGAGAGTTCGCATTCCTCCCCAGGTTCACCGGCAGGCTCCACCTCGGGCTCGTCATCGGCCTCGTGGCGGCGGTGCTGGTGTGGATCGTGTTCACGAAGACCAAGTGGGGCTACGAGATCGCTCTGATCGGCGAGAACGAGACGGCCGCCCGGTATGCGGGTGTCAGCGTGTTTCGCAACATCGTGCTCGTGATGATCCTGTCCGCTGGCCTCGCCGGACTCACCGGATTCTCGGAGGTGGCGGGCGTCTCGCACCGCCTCCAGCAGGGTCTCGCGGTCAACAACGGGTTCACCGGGATCATCGTTGCCTGGCTCGCCAAGCTCCACCCCTTGCGGGTGGTCGTGGTTGCGGTCCTCCTCGCCGGTCTCCTGGTGGGCGGCGACCAGATCCAGATCACCCTCGGCCTGCCCGCCGCCATCGGTCAGGTGCTGCAGGGGGCGATCTTGCTGAGTGTTCTCGGTGGCGACATATTCAGTCGATACCGACTGCGGATGATCCGAACCACGGCCAAGGAGGCGTGACATGGACTTGGTCACGTCGATTCTCTCGATCGCCGTCTTCGCCGGTACGTCACTCGTGTTCGCGACCGTGGGCGAGATCATCGCCGAGCGGGCGGGCATCCTGAACCTCGGGCTCGAAGGCATGATGATCATGGGGGCGGTCACCGCATTCGCCACCGCCTACGCCACGGACAACGCCTACCTGGGTGTACTCGTCGCCATGATCGTTGGCGGCCTCATGGCGCTCATCCACGCCATTGCCACGATCAGCCTGCGAGCCGACCAGGTGGTGGCGGGTCTTGCCCTCACGATCGGGGGTACGGGGCTCGCCTCGTTCCTCGGGCAGGAGCTCGGCCCGGGCGGAGGTCCGCTCGTGGGTCTGATCGGTCCCAAATTCGTGGAGGTCCCGATTCCCGGTATGTCGTCGATACCGGTCATAGGCGAGATCCTCTTCAACAAGGACCAACTCGTCTACGCCATGTACCTGATCGTGCCGCTCGTGTGGTGGTTCCTCTACAAGACCCGGCCCGGCCTGCATCTGAGGGCGGTGGGCGAGAACCCCCAGGCAACCGACGCCCTCGGTGTCAACGTATTCAGGCTTCGGTACCTCTACACCGTGATCGGCGGCATGTTCGCCGGATTGGGCGGGGCTCACCTGTCGCTCGCCTACACCCCGGGCTGGACCGAAAACCTCACGGGAGGTCGTGGGTGGATAGCCATTGCGCTGGTGATCTTCGCCACGTGGAATCCGGCGAGGGCCGTGGTGGGGGCGTTGTTGTTCGGGGGTGTGAACGCCATCCAATTCCGCCTTCAGGCCGAGGGGACCACGATCTCGGCGAACCTGCTCAACATGACTCCCTACCTCCTGACGGTGATCGTGCTGGTGGCGGTCACCTACTTCGAGGCGTTCCGAAAGAAGGTGGGCGCTCCCGCCGCGCTCGGCATCCCCTACAACCGCGAGGAGCGGGTGTGACCTTTCCTCCGGTCGTGCTTCGTCTGCCCGATTGGGTCGGAGAGATGACCTCTGGAGGTGTGTTCCAGACCCTCGAGGACCAGATGGCATTCGTCGTGTCACTGGCCCGACGCAATGTCGCCGAGGGTACTGGAGGTCCGTTCGCGTCTGCCGTGTTCGAGATCGAGTCCGGGCGTCTCGTCGCACCTGGTGTGAACCTCGTGGTTCCGTCGTCGGCGGCCATTGCCCACGCCGAGGTCACAGCCATCGCGGTGGCGGGCCAAGTGTGTGGAGGGTTCGACCTCGGAGGTTCAGATCGTCCTCCGATGGCCCTGGTGGCATCCACCGAGCCGTGTGCCATGTGTTTTGGAGCCGTTCCCTGGTCGGGTGTCAGGCGCCTGGTCTGCGGTGCCCGTGACGAGGACGCTCGTGCCATCGGATTCGACGAGGGACCCAAGCTTCTCGACTGGCCTCAGGCGCTCGCAGAGCGGGGAATCGAAGTGGTTCGGGACGTGATGCGGGCCGAAGCCCGCCGCGTGCTCGAGGACTACGCAGCGGCCGGTGGCGTCATATACAACGGACGATTGGGAGACTGAACCCGTGCATGTGACCCAAACCCATCATCTCGAGATCTCCAGGGTTTCCACTCCGGCGACCCTGACGGATGCCCTCGGCCTGCTTTCCGAACACGCCGGCCGAGCACGGATCGTTGCCGGAGGAACGGATTTGTTGCTCGAATTGCAACGCGGCGTCCGATCCGATGTGGACCATCTCATCGACATCACCCGCATCCCGGGTCTCGATGAGGTCGCCGATCTCGGTGATCGAATCAGCATCGGTCCGCTGGTGACTCACAATCAGGCCGCCACCTCCACCCTGATCCAAGATCACGCCCTTGTACTGGCCCAGGCTTGCTGGGAAGTCGGTTCTCCCCAGCTCCGGAACCGGGCAACGGTGGCCGGCAATCTGGTCACGGCCTCGCCCGCCAACGACTCGATCACACCGCTGCGAGCGCTCGATGCCGTGGTGAGGGTTCAGTCCGTGCGCGGTGCGCGAGCTGTCCCTCTCTCGGAGTTCCACACCGGAGTTCGCAGGTCGACGCTGGCGGACGACGAGATCGTCACTGCGATCACGTTCCGCAAGATGCGTGGTTCCGAGCGCGGAGTTTTTGTGAAACTGGGCCTCCGCCGTGCCCAGGCGATCTCCGTGGTGCACCTCACCGCTCTGGTGGAAATCGACGACCGGGACAGGGTGTCGAAGGCGGTCGTGCTGCTCGGCTCCGTGGCCCCCACGATCGTCTCATCGCCTTCGGCGGAGGCGGCGCTCACAGGCCAGGTGCTCGACGAGGCCACGATCGCGGCCGCCGCCCGTGCCGCCGCCTCGGACGTCACCCCGATCGACGACGTGCGGGCGACAGCCGAATACCGAAGTGACGCCGTGGCGACGATGACGGCGCGCGCCCTGGCCACGCTCCGCCGGCCCGTGCCGCGGCCGCCGTGGGTGCACGATCCGATCACGCTCGGCGAAGGAGGCGTGAGCCCCACCGGTCCCGAGTTCGCGGCCGACCACATCGATTCGACGCCCATCACGGCGGTGGTCAACGGTTCGGCCGTGTCGGCTGCCGGTGGAGTCTCGATGACACTCCTCGACTGGTTGCGCGATGTCGCGGGCCCCACATCGGGGCGGTCACTCACCGGAACGAAGGAAGGCTGTGGCGAAGGGGAGTGCGGGGCGTGCACGGTCTACCTGGACGGGATGGCCGTGATGTCCTGTCTGGTCCCGGCGGCGCGCGCCCACGGATCGGAGGTGGTCACGATCGAAGGTCTGGCCGCCGGCGACGCACTTCATCCGCTCCAGCAAGCGTTCATCGAGAAGGGGGCAGTGCAATGCGGGTATTGCATCCCCGGATTCCTCATGGCGGGAGCGAAGCTCCTCGCGGCGCACCCTGAGCCCGACGAAGCGCAGATCAAGACCGGACTGTCCGGGAACCTGTGTCGGTGCACGGGGTACTACAAGATCATCGAGGCAGTCAGTTCTGTGGAGGAACGGCCATGAGTGTCGGAGAATCCCGCTTCCGTGTAGACGCCCGCGGCAAGGTGACCGGCCAGGCCCTGTACCCGGGTGACATCTCCCTCTCCGACGCGTTCCACGCCAAAGTGGTCTTCACCGATCGCCCCCACGCCCGGCTCCTCTCCCTGGATGTGACCGGCGCTCTGGAGATCGAAGGCGTGGTGGAGGTGGTCACCGCCGCCGATATCCCGGTCAACGAGTACGGCTTGACGATGTTCGACCAGCCGGTTCTCATCGGTGTGGAACACACGGGCCGGTCGGTCGTTGCATGTGACGTCTCACGCTGGGAGGCCGACCACCTGGCCGTGGTCATCGCCGAGACGAAACAGGCAGCGATGGCCGGGGCCGCCCGGATCCGCTCGGAGTGGGAGGACCTGCCGATCGTTGGTGACATCGACGCCGCCCTGGCGCCCGGTGCACCACTCGTCCACCCGGAGAACGGACACGACTCCAACGTCTACCACCACCTCAAGATCCGCAAAGGCGACATGGATGCGGGGTGGTCGGCCGCCGACGTGGTCATCGAAGGCACCTACGAGCTTCCGTATCAGGAACACGCCTACCTCCAACCCGAAGCCGGAGTGGCGTATCTCGACTCCGAAGGACGGATATGTGTCGAGGTCGGCGGTCAATGGACCTTCGAGGATCTCGAACAGATCTGTCACGCTCTCGACCTCCCGCACGACCGAGTCCGGGTCATCTATCCGGCGATTGGGGGTGCGTTCGGCGGTCGGGAGGACATGTCGCTCCAGATCGTGCTGGCCGCCGCGGTGATGAAGCTCGAGAGTCGCGGCATCACCCGTCCTGTCCGAGCTCAATGGTCCCGCGAAGAGTCGATCGTCGGGCACCACAAACGCCACCGGGGTCGGATTCACGCCCGGCTCGGGGCCACCCGCGACGGCATGATCACGGCCGTGGAGGCGAGCGCGTACCTCGATTCCGGTTCCTACAACTACACGACCAACAAAGTGTTGGGGAACCTGCATCTGTGTGTGGGGGGTGCCTACGAGATCCCCAACGCCCACATCGACAGCCACGCCGTGTACACGACGACGGTACCCGGGGGGGCCTTCCGTGGATTCGGCGCCCCACAGGGGACATTCGTCGCCGAGACTCAAATGAACAAACTCGCCGAGACCCTCGGCATCGACCCGGTGGACCTCCGGCTCAAGAATGCGCTGCGGGAGGGTTCCATCGGCATCACCCAGGCCGAACTTCCTCCGGGCGTGTCGCTTCCGG
>JAOUGY010000385.1 GCA_029865445.1 Acidimicrobiia bacterium
GTCACATTCGTGTCACCTCGTCCGGGAGTCCCCGACGCCACATAGAGCGGCGTTTCGACTTCGTCCCGGCTGTTGCCCCCGTGCCCACCCTCCGGCTTGTGTCCGTGGTCGCCGGTGACGAGCACCATGTAGCCGTGTGCGGTCCACGCCGGGATTGTCGTCGCCAGCAACTCGTCCTGGTGTGACACCGCCGCCGCGTACTCGCCCGAGGCGCCGCCGTGTTCGTGACCGGCGTTGTCGACCGCCATCGGATGAACGAGGAGATAGTCGGGTTGGTACAGCGACACGAGCGTTGCCGCTCGGGCGAAAACGTCGACATCGGGGGTGTTGTCGCCGATGTAGAACCGGCCGTGGTGGATCGGCCCCGTGTCCGAGATGACCTCCATGTGACTGTGCACGTCGAAAGGCGTCGCCACGTACAACTCGCTCATCCACGAGTGAGCCGAGGCCGCGGTGGAGAGACCGCGAGCCGCCGCCAGCGAGAAAGTGTTGGGGCGTTCTGACCGGCGGACGACCAAGTTCGAGGTCACCCCATGGATCGCAGGCGACACGCCGGTGTGGAGCGTCTCGTAGTTGGGGCGCGAGTTGGTGGGACGGGCGGCACGGCTGGTGAAGCGGGTGGCGCGTCCTTCTTCGACGAGATGCTCCATGAACCCCATGTGACTTCGGGCTGGAGCGTCGCCCAACCCGTCACACAGCACCAAGATCACGCCGGCCATCCCAACTCGCTTCAGTCGACGAACGCCTTGTCGGGGTCGATACCGATCCCGACGTGATCGTTGGCTGACCACAATTTGGCGTCGGCTGTCGGCAGATCCACGGCAAGGACTGTACCGCCGGGATCGGTCCTCACCGTCACCTCGGAACGCGGGCCATGGAATGACACGGCCGTGACTCGTCCTCGCAGGTGTCCTGAGAGCGATGTCGAGAGGGACAGATGCTCGGGTCGGACCAGCAACTGCACCGGGGTGTCGGCCGCCCGGCCGTCGGTTGAAAAACCGGTGATGGTGGCTCCCTCGACGCTCACCGCTCCCATTGCGACCACCCGGGCCGGGATTTCGTTCATCTTGCCCACGAACCGCGCCACGAAGGCCGTGGCCGGACGCTCGTACACGTCGGCGGGCGAAGCTAGCTGCTCGAGGTGGCCGTTGGACATCACACCGATGCGATCGGCGATGGCGAGGGCTTCTTCCTGGTCGTGGGTGACGAACAGCGTCGTGATCCCCACTTCGGTCTGGATCCTTCGTATCTCGCTGCGCAGCTGGACGCGCACCTTTGCGTCCAGAGCCGACAGAGGTTCGTCCAGCAAGAGGACAGAGGGTCGGATGGCCAGGGCGCGGGCGAGTGCGACCCTCTGTTGCTGGCCGCCGGACAGTTGGTGGGGAAAGGAGGTCGACCGATCGGCGAGTCCCACGAGGTCGAGCATCTCCATGACCCGACCCTTCGCATCCCGACCCTTCAGGCCGCGCATCTTCAATCCGAACGAAACGTTCTCGGCCGCGGTGAGGTGTGGGAACAGCGAGTACGCCTGGAACACCATGCCCATCTCGCGTTTGTTGGGGGCGAGGCCGGCGATCGGATTCCCGCCGACTTCGACTGTCCCCGAATCCGGATGCTCGAAGCCCGCCACGACCCTCAGGGCGGTCGTCTTTCCGCAACCCGATGGCCCGAGAAGGCTGATCAGCTCGCCATCGGCGACGTCGAGGTCGAAATGATCGAGAGCAACCGTGTCGGCGAATTGCTTGCGTACGCCTGTGAGCGTGAGGGACGACATTTGGCTCCTATGCGATTCTCGTTGCCTCGAGCCTGGCTCCCGACCGGCGTCGGAAGATGGCATTGATGAACATCAGCAAGACGGTCGTGGCGAACATCGACACCAGAGCCAAAGCCATTCCCCCCTGTGGTTCCGCACGCTGATATTCCGCGAGGTAGGTGGGGAAGGTCTGCTTGAGGAGGAGCACGGCGATCGTGAACTCTCCGAGCACGACGGTGGCGGTGAGAAACGACGAACCGATCACCGATGCGCGGATGTTGGGCAGAACCACGCGGATGAGAGCGGTCCACCATCCTGCGCCGAGATTGCGGGCCGCCTCGGTGAGCGTCTTGAGGTCGATGGCCCGGAGTCCGGCGTCGAGCGCTCGATAGGTGAATGGCATCGCCGAAACGACATAAAACGGGACGAGGCTGTAGTCGCTGGCCAGGAACCAGGTAGCCCGGCCCCGAAAGGTGGCGGCAACGCCCACCACGAGCGCGATCGGCGGTACCACCCACGGCAGGAGGGTGATGCCTTCCACGAGCGGCCGCAGGTGCGGAGTGCGGAGGTGTGCCCACAGTGCCGTCGGAAGGAGCAGTGCCAGGTTGATCGCGATGCTGCCGAGCGCCAGGCCGAGGCTGAGCCCGAGGGAAGCTCGAAAGTCGGGGTCGGCGAAAGCCGCCGACAATCCCCGGAATGACCATCTCTCGAAGAGGTTCGAAGCGTCGAGCGCAGCCATGGGGATGAACTGAAACGAGAAGCGGGCCATCGCCAGCAGTGGGAGCGCGTAGTAGACGACACATGCGATGACCGTCAGCGCCGCACCGAGGCGGCCCGTGCGGCGGAGTGCGTTCACTGAAGCCATTTCGACGTCCTACGTTGAAGGGCGACGTTGGCGACAACGGCGACCGCCATGATCACGATCATCCATGTCGCCAGCGCGTTGCCGAGGTCACCCTCGCCGGTGATCGTGTTGCCTTGGAGAACGAATCGAATCTGGAGGGGCACGATGTTCGCTTGGCCGCCGGTCAATGAGTAGGCGGTCGCGTAGGCGCTGAACGCATTGGCGAACAACAGCAACAGCCCGCCGAGCAGCGATGGCAGGAGAATCGGGAGCCCGACGTGGATCCAGTAGCGGGCGGGCGTCGCCCCAAGTCCGCTCGCAGCTTCCCGCCAGGTGGGGCGGAGACCGTCGATGGCGGGCGCCATGACCAGCAACATGAGCGGGATCTGGAAGTAGAGGTATACGACCACGAGGCCCCACAGGTCGGAGAGTCGGAACCCGGCGGCGATGATGTCCCATCCGAGCTCTTTGAGAAGTCGGGTGACCATGCCCTGGGTGCCGAAGGCGGCGATGAAGGCGAAGGCGAGAGGCACGCCGCCGAGGTTGGCGGCGACGCCCGACCACGCCGTCATCGCCGAGCGCAGCCAGCGGGGACGCTCGAGCAGCGTGATGGCGTACGCCACGGCCGTTCCCACGGCGCCTCCGACCACGGCCGTTATGGCCGACAGACGGATCGACGTGACAAAGGAGCTCGAGTACGGCGGCGACATTGCCCGGCGAAGGTTGGCGAGGGTGAACCCGTCGTCGAAGAGGCTCCCGGCCACGCTCGCCGAGGCCGGCCACAGCAGAAACAGCCCGACGAAGGCCAGGAAGGGGACGAGCCCGATCCAAGCCCAGGAGCGTCGCCGGCGCTTGTGGGGGCCGGCGGCCCCCACAAGCGCGTTGGCGGTCACTGATCGGCCACCATTGGG
>JAOUGY010000077.1 GCA_029865445.1 Acidimicrobiia bacterium
TCCCGGGACCGTCAGCGGACAGATCTACCCAAAGACACATCGGTCCAGGGGGCTTCGGAGTCACGCCGACACCCCGGGAACCAGCAACCCCATTATCTCTGGGGGCTTCTCAACGCGGGAGTCGGGCTTCTTGTGTCCCAGTGCCGGCGGATCAAGGCTTCCACCTCGCACGGTGGTCCCGCGTTGAGCATGCCCCCGGCAGGGACCTTCCCCCAAGGGGACAACCTCTCACGGGACGAGGACGTCGCGGCCTATCACGCGGCCGTCGCGCACCCGTTGGTGGAGCTCTTCGGCGTCGGCCAGAGGGCGGACCTCGGCGACCATTGGTTTGATCACGTCGCGAGCCACCAGGTCGACCACCGTGGCGAGCTCGTCTACAGACACGTTCCTGCTGCCCTTGATTTCCCACTCGTTGCGGTAGATCGAGCCCGGATCGATCGTCCAGGTGCTCCCGGTGTGTGAACCCACGATCACCATCCGCCCACCCTTGGACAGACCGGCGAGCGTGGACGGCATGGTGGCCGGGCCCACCAGTTCCAGAACGGCGTCGGCACCCTTCCCGTCGGTCCACTCCCGGATCGACAGTTCGAGATCGTCGACCGTCGGGTCGACGACCGCGTCGGCTCCCAACCGACTCATCGCCGCTGCCTTTTCGTCCCCGATGTCCACCGCCATCACCGACGCACCCAACAGCCACCCGAGCTGGATGGCATGGAGTCCGACGCCGCCACCGGCTCCCGTCACCACGAGGCGTTCCCCCGGAGCGAGCCGCATGCGGGCAGTGAGCGCGTGGAACGGCGTGCCGATCGCATTGGCGAGAATCGATCCTGCGGGGAAGTCGATGTTGCCCGGCAATCGGACGAGGTTCCGGGCCGGCATCGTCACGTACTCTGCGTATCCGCCCGGGATGTTCACGCCGACATGACCGCGGAACGCTTCGCAGATCGTCTCCCGCCCACGGAGACACCACCGGCACGTGCCGCACACGAGGTACAGCGTGGCGGCGACGCGGTCACCGTTCTTCCACCCTGTCACCCCGGCCCCGGCCCGAGCAACCTCGCCGGCGATCTCATGCCCGAGTATGTGCGGGAGGTCCGCCCGCTCACGCCCACCGGCGCGGATGGCCAGGTCGAACCGGTCTACCGCGCAGGCGCGCACCCGCAAGAGCACCTCGTCGTGAGCCGGTTCGGGAATCGGAACATCCCGCAGTTGTAGGTTCCCGCCGTACTCATCGAGCACGACCGCTCTCATCGTGTCCATGATGCGATCGTAGGTGATCGGGTCCCCGTGGAGGAGTCGAGGTCCGGGTTTTGGCAATCGTTTGTATCGAAGTCCGGGAACGGCGTATCGTCGCCGCATGCCACTCTCTTCCTCCGTCCTGGGTCTCACCTGCTTCAAATGCGGGGCGGCCCACGACCACAACCGTCTGGCCACTGTCTGTGATACCTGCGGCATGCCACTGCGCGTGGACCTCCACCTGCCGTCCGCGCCTCCCGAGGAGGTCATCCGTTCCGACGTGGCTTCACTCTGGCGCTACGAGCGAGTCCTGCCTGTTGGCATGGAGCACGCGGTCACGCTGTCGGAGGGATGGACCCCGGTGTTCCAGGTCGAAGATCGAGTGTGGGTGAAGGACGAGGCGCAGAACCCGACCGGCTCGTTCAAAGCGCGGGGCATGACGATGGCTGTCTCGGCCGCCATCGCCCTCGGAGCACAACGCCTCGTCGCCCCGTCGGCCGGCAACGCCGCGGGCGCCCTGTCCGCATATGGCGCACGGGCCGGAGTCCCGGTCGTCGTCGCGATGCCTGACGACACACCGCATCATTTCATCAACGAATGCCGGCACTATGGGGCAGAGGTCCACCTGGTGCCCGGCACCATCGCCGACGCCGGCAAGTTCCTCGCGGCGAACCGGGGTCCCGATGACTTCGACGTCTCGACCTTGAAGGAGCCGTATCGGGTGGAGGGCAAGAAGACCATGGGTTACGAACTGTTCGAGCAGTTCGCGGGAAGGCTCCCGGACGTAGTCGTCTATCCAACCGGAGGCGGCACCGGTCTCGTGGGAATGTGGAAGGCATTCGACGAGATGGAACGCATGGGGTGGATCGACGCCCGCCGCCCCCGGCTCGTCAGCGTGCAGACGGCCGGATGCGCACCGGTTGTTCGCGGGTACGAGCAGGGCGACGAGATGACGGAGCCGTGGATCAACGCCCACACGACCGCCTGGGGGCTCCGCGTGCCATCGCCCATCGGTGGGTTCATCTGCCTGCGAGCGATCAGGGAGACCGGGGGCACGGCGATGGCGATCGAAGAGGAGGAGCTGCACGAGCAGACCGGCAGGCTGGCCGCCGCCTCTGGGATCGACATCTGTCCAGAGGGCGGGGCCGTGTGGGCCGCCTACCTGCGACTGGCCGAGAGCGGCTGGATCGGAAGCGACGAGACCGTCGTGGTGTTCAATACCGGGACCGGACTCAAATACCGCTGACAGGAGCCCAACATGCAGGTGAAGGTGGAGCAGATCGACGGCCGCAGGATCGCGATCAGGACGCGTGGCCTCGAACTCATCGTCGACGACAGGATCGAAGACGGTGGACCGGGCGACGGATTCAGACCAGCCGAGCTGCTGCTGGGCTCGCTCGGGGCCTGCATGATCGGCACGATGATCACCTTCGCCAGGAATCAGGGCATCGAGGTGACAAACATCTCGATGGATGTCGATGGCACCACCTATGAGCATCCAGAGCGCATCGGTGAGATCCACATCGTGATGGATCTCGACACCGATGCCGATGATCGCCGGCTCCGTACCCTCGAACGCGTAGCCGGGGCGTGCAAGATCCACAAGACGCTCACTCGCGAGCCCGAGATCCATTTCGACTTTCGGCCCCGATCGACAACCGAGGCATGAAACCGCTCACCACCGTCGAGTGGCTCGCCGCCCACCTCGACGAAGTCACCGTCGTCGAGGTGGCCTTTCAACGCCCCGACAAGGCCCTGTACTTCACGGAAGGGCACATCCCGGGCGCGAGGTATGCCTGGTGGAAGGACCTGTGCTGGCACGACACCGATCGCCAGTTCCCCTCACCCGAGGTGATGGCTTCGAGGCTGATGGATCTCGGGGTTTCCGACGACTCGGTGCTGGTCCTCGTCGGCGACACCATCCAGTTCGCCACGTACGCATTCTGGGTGTTGACGCTGACCGGACTCGACCACGTGGCCACCGTTCTCGACGGCGGCCGAGTCGCCTGGGATGCGGCAGGCCACCCCATCACCGACGCCGTACCGTCGCCACCCGACAGAAGAACCCTCTCGCCTCGACCACCGGACGAGCGCAGTCGGCTCGGACGCGACGACGTGCTGGCGCACCTCGAAGACCCCGATCGCGTGCTGGTCGACATGCGCTCGGGCGAGGAGTTTCGGGGCGAACGGGTCTCGCCGTTGACTGCGCCGTTCGATCACGGCGCCGAGCGAGGAGGGCACATCCCCGGGGCCCGGCACCTCTACTACGAGGACCTGCTCGACACGAGCGGATGCTTTCTCGAGGCCGACGGTATCAACGCCCAATTCGCCTCCGTTGGGGCCATTCCCGGTACGGACATCGTGACCTACTGCCGACTCTCGCACCGTGCAACGCTCGGATGGTTTGCCGCCACTCACGTCGCCCACCGCTCGGATGTCCGGGTGTACGACGGATCGTGGACGGAGTGGGGTTCGATCGTCGGATTCCCCATCGAACGCTGAGTCGCTCTTGACCGGCGGGGTCGGTGCGCAATAGGATTCGCCCCACAATCGATTGCAGAGTTCACGGGTTCTCACGTGCAATCGATTGCCAACGGTCGGGGAACAGCCACGGCCACATAACGGAGGAAACACATGAGCGCACGGAGATGGAGGGCCACGGCGCTGCTCCTGGTCCTGGCCATGATCATGGCCGCATGCACGAGTTCATCCGACACCGAGCCCGACGATCCCGACGCCCCGGCCACCACCGAGGCGGCCGGTGAGAGTGAGGGTGAAAGCGATCCCACGACCGGCGGAGAGGCCGGTGGCGATGTCGGAGAGGAAGACGTGTTCGTTCACGCCGGTGACGACGAGCCGCTCTCCCTCGACCCCGCCCAGGTGGAAGCCGGCGAGTACGGAGAAGCGGTGATCCTGCAGGTCTATGACCGACTGGTCGAGTTCGGACCTGATGGCCCGGACCTGATGCCGGGACTCGCAACCGAGGTTCCTTCAACCGACAACGGCCTCATCTCCGCCGACGGGCTCACCTACACGTTCCCGCTCCGCGAAGGCGTCAGCTTCCACGACGGAAGCCCGTTCACAGCCGACGATGTGGTGTTCTCCTGGGACCGGGCCATGACCATGTCCCTGCCCGAAGGCACCGCCGATCTGCTCAACGACAATGTCGCGTCGATGCAAGCCGTCGATGACTTCACCTTTGAGGTGACGCTCCAAGCACCGAACGCCGCCTTCCTCAACTCGATCGTGACCGCCTCGGTGGCGGCCGTGGTCTCCCAGGAGGTCGTCGAGGCGAACGGTGGCGTCGTCGAGGGAACACCCAACGAGTTCATGGCCACGAACCCGATCGGGACAGGCCCGTTCAAGTTCGTCGAGTGGAACCGCAACGAGAACCTCATCTTCGAGAAGAACGACGACTACTTCGGCCAGGTGCCGGCCCTCGACCTGCGGATCGAGATCGGCCCCGATCCCGACGTCCGGGTGCTCGGTCTGCGCGCTGGCGAATACGACATGATCGAGACCGATCCGTCGTTCATCGGTGACATCGAAGGCGCCGAAGGCGTCGTGATCTACAGCGAGGGCCTGCTGCTGGAGCCAATCCACATCGGCCTGAACCTCAACATCACGGATCTGCCCGAAGAAGACACGATCCCGGCCGACTTCTTCCACGACCCGAGGATTCGCCAGGCGTTCAACTACGCCTTCGACTACGAAGCGTTCCTCAACGGCGCTCTGGGCGGCTTCGGCGACTTCAACCCGCATTACATCCCCCAGGGCATCTTCGGCTACGACCCCACGGCTCCCGTCTACCAGCAGGACCTGGCCAAGGCCGAGGAGCTGTTCCGGGAGGCCGGCTACTGGGATGAAGGGTTCACGGTCTCGGTGATCACCGAGGAGGCCAACCTCTTCGAGATCGCGGCACTCGTGCTCAAAGACTCGATCGAGGGCCTCAACCCGAACATGCAGATCAGGGTCCTGGCCGTAGCGGAAGCCCAGTTCGACGAGGCCCACGCATCCAACCCGGTCCCCTACGCCATGTGGGTCAAGAACGCAGATCCGTTCGCCGACCCCGAGGCGTATCTGCGGGCGTACGCGCACCCCGACGGTGAATGGGGCGAGATCCACGACTTCGGCGCCGGCTACCAGGATCCCGAGCGGATTGCGGGCCTCATCGACGATGCCGCCCAGGAGACCGACACGACCAAGCGCGCCGAGCTGTACGCAGAGGTGCAGCGGCTCCTGTTCGAGGATCCGATGTGGATCATCGCCGCCCAGGAGGGTGTGGCAGTGGCGTATCGGGACCGTGTCCAGGGATTCGTTCACAATCCCTTGTGGCCGCGGCCCAACGTACGCTGGAACTACTTCAGCAAGTGAGATCAGCGCCCGGGCGGGCTTGTCCCGCCCGGGCCTCCACCACTCATGCAAGTTCGCGAGTACCTGATCCGCCGGTTGATGATCCTCCCGCTCCTCGTGATCGGGACGTCGATCATCGTGTTCACCCTCACACGGGTGGGCGGCTCCCCCATCGGCATTTACCTCTCACATGAGATGTCGCAGGAGGAAGTGGCCGAGATCGAGGCGCGGTACCACCTCGACGATCCACTCCCCGTCCAATACCTCTATTGGGCGGGAGGCGTTCTCCGAGGAGATCTCGGATGGTCGGGGATCTCAGCCGGCCCGGTGACCCAGGTGATGCCGGACAAGATCGCGGCTTCGCTGGAACTCGCGGTAGCCGCCGGCATCGTCGCCGTCACGCTCGGGGTGGGGCTCGGAACATTCGCCGGCGCGCGCCGCAACCGGCTACCCGATCACATCGCCCGGATCTTCTCGATCAGCGGGGCAAGCATGCCCACCTTCTGGTTCGCAATCATTCTCCTCATCGTGTTCTGGGTCTACCTCGGTTGGTTCCCGGTGGGCCGGAGCACCACCGCTTTGTTCACATCGATCGAACATCCGACGGGCCTCTACACCGTCGACGCCCTGCTCGCCGGCAACCTGCGAGCCTTCGGCGACGCCCTGTGGCATCTCGTTCTTCCGGCCGTGACTCTCGGATACGGCGCCACCGCCATCATCGCCCGGATGATGCGGTCGTCGCTCGTAGAAGAGCTCCAAGAGGACTACGTGGACGCCGCCCGTGCCAAGGGTCTTGCGGAGCGGGTGGTTCTGAAGCGGCACGCTCGACGCAACGCCCTCATCCCGACCGTCACCGTCATCGGACTGAGCTTCGGGTTCCTCCTGCAAGGATCTGTCGTCACCGAGATCATCTTCCAATGGCCAGGGATGGGGAGGTGGATGGCCGACGCCGTGTTGCGCGGCGACCAGGCCACGATCATGGCCTACGTGCTCTTCACGAGCGTCCTGTTCCTCGGCGTCAACCTCGTCGTCGACATCGTCTACGCCTATCTCGACCGTCGCGTCGTGCTTGGAGACTGAACATGGTGGACATACCTCACAAGCTCCCCGCGGTGGCGCCCTCAACGGAATCCGCTCTTCGCGTCCGGCTCAGGCGGGTTCGCGAACTCAGCGCGTCGGTGCTGGCCAACCCGACCACGGTGCTTGGCTTCGTGCTCATCGTCGCCATGATCTCGATGGCCGTGTTCGCCCCGCTCATCACCGAGGCCAACACGCCGGACCCGTATCAGATGCCGCGCGACTGGGGAGCGCTCAACGAACCCCCGGGGACCGACGGCTTCCTCCTCGGCACAACCAACACCGGTGGAGACGTGTTCTACGGAGTGGTGTGGGGAGCGCGGACCTCGCTGCGGCTGTCCTTGATCGTGGTCGGGATCACCGTGCTCGTCGGAGTCCTCGTAGGCAGCGTTGCGGGGTTCCGCGGTGGCAAGTTCGACGAGATTCTCATGCGGCTGGTGGACGTCTTCTTGTCCATCCCCGAACTGATCTTCGCCCTCGCCATCGCCGCCGTCCTCGGACCGAGCTTCGGGAACATCATCCTCGCCCTGGCCGTGGTCTTCTGGGTGAAGTACGCCCGGATCATGCGAGCACAGGTCTTGCACGTGAAGGCGAACGAGTACGTCGACTCGGCTCGAATCATCGGCGACTCGGGTTGGAACATCTACCGCCGCGACGTGTTCCCCAATGCCATCACACCGATCATCGTCCAGGCGACGATGGACATGGGTCACATCGTCCTCGTCGGAGCAACGCTCAGTTTCATCGGGCTCGCCGAAGCGGGACTCGCCGAATGGGGTGTCCTCGTTTCCGAGGGTCAGGCGGGGATTTCGGCCGGCCGGTGGTGGGCATCCACGTTCCCGGGCTTGATGGTGTTCTTGTGGGCTCTGGCGTTCAACCTGGTCGGCGACGGATTGCGAGATGTTCTCGACCCGCGGACCGAGACCGCCCGATGACCGAGTCCACGATGCCCATCGCGTCGATCCGCGATCTCAGGATCCATTTCAGGTCGAAAGCCGGCGTCGTCCACGCCGTCGACGGAGTCTCCTTTGACATCCGGCGAGGCGAGACGCTCGGCCTGGTGGGCGAGACCGGGTGTGGCAAGAGTGTGACCGCCCGGTCGCTGCTCAGGCTGAACCCGATGCCGCCAGGAATCCACGCGGGGGGCACCGTGGAGTTCCGCGGTGCGGGCGAACTCCCCGTCGAGCTGACCGGAGTCGACGAGTCGACCCTCCGGGCGATACGAGGCAACCGTATCGCGATGATCTTCCAGGATCCAGGGAAGGCGCTCAACCCGGGTCTCACGGTGAGGGAGCAGATCGCGGAGGTGTTCTACCAGCACCGTGCAGACGAACTTCTCGACGACATCGGCCTCACCGATCGGGCCGGCCTCGTGAGAACGCTCATCGCCCGGGAGGCATCGCTCAGGTCTCGTTGGATCGAACGCGGGCTGCTCCGGGTGCCACCGCTCAGAGCCCACCGTGCCGCGCTCCGTCGGGCGGTCGACGATCGCGTGACCGATGCGCTCGCCGAGACTCAGATTCCCAATCCTCGGGCCGTCATGGATCGGTACCCCCACGAACTGTCGGGGGGTATGCGCCAGAGGGTCATGATCGCCCAGGCGTTGGCGTGTAATCCCGACCTCCTCATCGCCGATGAACCCACCACCGCTCTGGACGTGACGGTGCAGGCGCGCATCCTCGATCTCATCAACGATCTGCAGCGGCGCCACGACACAGCCGTGTTGTACATCAGCCACGACCTGTCACTGGTCCGGCGCGTCTGTGACCGGGTGGTCGTCATGTACGCGGGGAAGATCGTCGAAACCGGGCCGACCGAGGACTTGTTCGCAAATCCGTCTCACCCCTACACCCGCGGCCTCCTCGCGGCCATCCCGTCTGCGTCCCACCAGCGGGGAGCGCTCGCAGCCATCGAGGGGACGGTACCCGAGCTCGTCGACCCTGACCCCGGGTGCCGGTTTGCCACCCGGTGCGGCTTCGCGACGCCGATGTGCGAGACCACCGACCCCGGGCTCGCACCCGTCGCAGCCGACCACGAGGTTGCCTGCTTCATCCATCATCCCGTCCCCGGCGGGGTCGGACCCGCATACGAGAAGGCGGCAACATGACGTCGGTCGGCAGTCACCCAACCGAGACCGGCAGGCGCGATGTCGTGCTCGCCGCTCGGGAGGTCGCCAAGCACTTCCCGATCAAAGAAGGGGTACTGCAGAGAGTCGCCGGACATGTGAAGGCGGTCGACGGCGTTTCCTTCGAGATCCGGCGCGGCCAGACCCTCGGCCTCGTCGGCGAATCCGGTTGTGGAAAGACCACGCTCGGCCGCGTGGTCGCGGGTTTGAGCGAACCGACGGCCGGTGCGGTGTTGTTCGACATCGACAGCGAGACGCTCGCGGCCTATGACGGCGGGTCGTCCGTCGGTGACATCGAGACGGCGCACAAGGTCGACGCTCTCACGGGCGATGCATATCGGAGATTCCGGCGCAACTGTCAGATGGTGTTCCAGGACTCCTTCGCCTCGCTGAACCCCCGCCACCTCACCATTGACATCGTCGGACGCCCCTTGCGGGTTCACAAGGAGGCGTCGGGGTCGGGACTCACAGAACGCGTGGTCGAGCTCCTCGAGCAGGTCGGTCTCGGACGGCAGCACCTGTATCGCTACCCACACCAATTCTCGGGTGGACAGCGCCAGCGGATCTCCATTGCTCGAGCGCTCGCGCTCGACCCGGAGCTGATCGTCCTCGACGAACCGACGTCGGCGCTCGACGTGTCGGTGCAAGCCCAAATCCTCAACCTTCTCCACGAGCTCCAACAGGCCAACGACCTGACCTACCTGTTCATCACCCACGACCTCGGTGTGGTGCGCCACATGGCCGACCACATAGTGGTCATGTATCTGGGCACGGTGGCGGAGTCGGGTCCGACGTCGGCGATCTTCGAGAATCAGCATCATCCCTACACCAAGGCTCTTCTCGGCGCGAGTCCCGACGTCGACGCAGCCGAAGAGTTCACCGGTTTGGAGGGAAGCGTCCCCGACCCTGCCCATCCCCCACAGGGATGCCGGTTCCATACCCGGTGCCCGGTGGCAACCGCTCGGTGCGGATGGGAGGTCGATGACGTCGTGCGGTGGATCGAGGATGAACCGGGGGCAGCCGGACGCCTCGCCGGAGTGAAGCGAGACTCTGCCTTCGCGGCGGAATTGGCATTCGACGACGCTGCCACCGCAGCGGTGGTCGTGGATGCGATCCGGTCGGGCCGGATTCACGCCTCCATGCCCGAAGCGGTCCTCAAGGCGGAGAGTCGCGACAGTCGAGTCGATGTCGAGTTCGGAGCCGTGCCCGACGTCGAGCTGAGCGTCCGCGGGCCGGGCCACGTGGCCGCATGCGTCCACGAGTCCCTGTTGGACCTCTGATCCCGATTTCACCTGGCCCGCGAACTGTCATGATGCGAACTGCCATGACGAGACTCCGGTGATTCGGCGCCTCCGAAACCTCCTCGTCGACACCACCCCGCTCCGCGAAGTCCCCCGCTATCGGTGGCTCTTCGGCGGTCACGGAATCTCATGGATGGGCCGCCAGATCACAGTGGTGGCGGTCCCCTTCCAGCTGTACCAACTCACCGGCTCGACGGTGCAGGTTGGGGCTCTCGGGCTCGTGCAATTCGTATCGACGCTCTTCGTTTCGCTGGCAGGGGGAGCCATCGCCGACGCCGTTGATCGACAGAAACTCCTGATCGCCTCCCAGTTGGGATTGGCATCGACGGCGGCGGCACTCGCCTGGAACGCCTCGATCGATCAGCCGATGGTGTGGCCGCTCTACGTGTTGACGGCCCTCAACGCAGCCGTGTCCGCAGTGGATCTACCCACCCGGGCCGCGGTGTTGCCGTCGCTCGTGGGCCGGGCACTCATGGCGAAGGCGTTCGCTCTCAACCAAACCCTCGGCAACCTGTCCAAAGCCGCCGGGCCGGCTTTCGCGGGACTCCTCATCGCGACAACCTCGCTCACCACCACCTACCTGGTCGAGACGACCGCGTTCATCATCGGCTCCATGTTTGTACGCAGGATCGGCGCCATGCCACCGACCGAGGGAGCTGCCCGCCCCGGCTTCCGATCGATCGCCGAGGGATTCTCCTTCCTCAAGTCGCGTCGCCTCTTGCAGGCGACCTTCGCCATCGACCTGAACGCGATGATCTTCGGCATGCCGTCCGCTCTGTTCCCGGCGTTCGGGATCGAGGTGCTGGGAGGCGACGCCTCGACCGTGGGTCTCCTCTACGCCGGACCCGGTATCGGATCGCTGATCGCCGCTTTCACCTCGGGTTGGGTGGGCCGGGTTCACCGCCAGGGGCGGGCAGTCATCATCGCCGTGATCATCTGGGGGGCGGCAATGACTCTGTTCGGCTCCACGAGCACGGTCTGGGTTGCCGTAGCCGCCCTTGTGATTGCCGGAGCAGCAGACATGGTGTCGGCTGTCTTCCGCCAGACCATCCTCCAGCTGTCGGTTCCTGACCACCTCCGCGGCCGGCTCTCGGGGATTCACGTAGCCGTCGTGGCTGGCGGACCCCGTCTTGGCGACTTCGAAGCCGGGGCCGTTGCGGCGCTGACGTCGCTCAGATTCTCCATCATCTCCGGTGGAGCCGCGTGCATCCTGGGAGCTCTGGCCATTGCCCGGTTCATGCCCGAACTCAGGCGCTACATCGACGAGCAAGTGCCATGATTGTGTCATGTCGGAGTACATCACATCGGTCGACGAACTCGAAGAGCTCTACGGCAAGCCGGGAGCCACTTCGCTCGAGAAGGAGACCGCAACCATCACAACGGAGTATCGGCGCCTGATCGAAGCCTCGCCGTTCGTCACCATCGCCACCGTGGGTTCGGGCGGGATGGACTGCTCGCCGAAGGGAGACCCGCCTGGATTCGTGCGAGTCCTCGACGAGACGACACTCGCCATCCCCGACCGGCGAGGAAACAATCGCCTCGACAGCCTGCGGAACCTCATCGAGGACCCGAGGATCGGCCTGCTGTTTCTCATTCCGGGACTGGGCGAAACGCTGAGGGTGAACGGCACAGCACGGCTCACCACAGATGCCGAACTTCGCCAATCGTTCGACATCCGAGGCACGCTTCCCACTGCCGTGATCACGGTCGCAGTGGAGTCGGTGTACTTCCATTGCTCCAAGGCGATCATTCGATCCGACCTGTGGAACCCCGAGCGGCACGTTGCAGATTCCGACGCGCCCTCGTGCGGTTCGATTCTCGCCGAGATCCGAGCCGAGCCGGTCAACGTCGACGAGATCGACACCGAATACGAGCGGCGTCAGCTCGAGAATCTGTATTGACCGGCTCCTCCGGAGCCATTCCGCCAGATGACCGACCCGTCAGGGCTCGAGCAGTATCTTTCCCCGACTGTGACGCTGCTCGATCAGATCGTGGGCGGCCGTCACCTCAGAGAGGGGAAGGACAGTTGCCACCTCGGGCGTCAGGTGACCGGCATCCACCAACGCCGCCAACTCCGCGATGATCGGCCCGGCCGGGGGGGCGGAGTCGACGAAGGCATACCGGGCCTCGTGTTCCGCGGCGAGTCCGGGCGACGGTGGCTGAACGAGGGACACGAGGATCCCGCCCTGCTTGAGGGTACGCCATGAGCGTTCCTGCGTTTCGCCGCCGACGGTGTCCAGGACGGCGTCGACGTCGTGCGCGACGTCCTCGAACCGCTCGTTCGCGTAGTCGATGACCTCGTCGACGCCGAGCCCTCGCAGGAATTCGATGTGTCGTGACGTTGTGCCGATGACATTGGCACCCCGGTGCTTGGCAAGCTGGACGGCGATGTGCCCGACACCTCCGGCCGCGCCGTGTATCAGCACCGTCTGACCGGCTTCGAGGCCGCCAACTCCGAACAACGAGTGCCAGGCCGTCACCCCGGCGTGGGGCAAGGCGGCCGCGGTGACCGCGTCAAGGCTGGAGGGCGGCGCGGTCGCTTCGCTGGCTGCCACGACGGCGTACTCCGCGTACGCGCCGTCGCGGTAGATCCCGCCCCGAGCGAGGACCCGGTCGCCCTCTGCGAAACCGGTCACGTCGGAGCCGACCTCAGTCACGATGCCGGATATGTCGGTGCCGAGGATGAATGGGAACTCAACTGGCATGAAGGCGGCCAGATATCCGGCCCGCATCGCCGCATCGAATGGATTCACGGAGGTTGCCTCGACCGCGACGAGGATGTCGCTCGGACCCGGGTCGGGGACGGGAGCGGTCTCGTAGGTGAGTACATTGGAGCCTCCGTATCCGTGGATACGGACAGCGTTCATCGTCGACATTCGGCCTCCCAGCGTTCGGCGCGACGGACGTCGCGGGGAACCGCGCAGAGTACCCGTCGAATCGCCTGACCGACATGAAAACTCGCATTCGTCTGGCAGCCGTCGACGGACGGTCCACACCCCTGCTGCGGTGACCGCAAGGCCGATCGAAGGAAGGCGAGCGGAAGGCGCAGCGCGCACCGCATCACCGGTGACAGCCCTGAGGCGACACCAGTCGGTAGCCCGCAGCAAGAGCACTGATGGCGGCACCGACAAAGTGCCCGGTATCCACAACCCCACGCGACGTCGGTCCGT
>JAOUGY010000386.1 GCA_029865445.1 Acidimicrobiia bacterium
TGATGTGGGGAAAAGGGGCGGTGAGTTTCGAGGGGAGGACGGCGTCGGTGGTCGAGGCCGTGTCGTACCCCAGGCCTGTTCGGGGACGGATACCTTTGATCGTGGGTGGAGCGGGGGAGCAGCGGACGCTCCGGATAGCGGCCCGGTACGCCGACGGTGTGAACGTGATCGGTGACTCCGACACGGTGAGGCACAAGCGGGCTGTGCTCGACCGGCATTGCGAGGCGGCCGGGCGGGATCCGGCCGAGGTGGAGATGACGGTGTTGGATGTGACCCTCGTGGGTGAAGATCGGCGTCAGGTCGCCGACCTCGTCGAGGTGCACCGCGGTCGGCTCAAGGCTGCGACATATGCGGCGCGGGTGAGCGCCGGGACTGTGGAGGCTCAGTCGGAGCGGTATCGATCGATGGCCGAGGCCGGCGTGTCCAGGGTGTTCGTGGCGATGCCCGACCTCACCACTCCCGACGAAGTGCACCGATTCGGTGCCGTCATCTCCAAATTGCGTACGTGAGTGCCGTATACGGCACTCACGTACGCAATTTCGGTCGGGGGGGCGTAGCGTGGAGGGATGTCGATAGAAGCGCTGCGCACCGACGATTCCCGATTCGAGAGCCTGCCCGACTGGCCGTACCGTCCGAAATACGTCGATGACCTCGCCGGTTACGAGGGACTTCGGATGCACTTCGTCGACGAAGGTCCCGCCGACGCCCCAGTCTTCCTGTGCTTGCACGGTGAGCCGACCTGGGCGTATCTCTACCGGCGGATGATGCCGGTGTTCCTCGACCGGGGAATGCGGGTGGTGGCGCCCGACTTCTTCGGGTTCGGTCGATCCGACAAGCCGGTGGACGACGCCGTCTACACCTGGGATTTCCACCGGAACTCGTTGCTGCGGTTCATCGAAGCGCTCGACCTGACCGACATGACCCTGGTGGTTCAGGACTGGGGCGGCTTGCTCGGTCTCACGATCCCGGTGGACATGGCCGAACGCGTGAGCGGCCTCCTCATCATGAACACAGGTCTGGGAGTCGGGGTCGCGCCCTCCGAAGGGTTCGTCGCTTGGCGCGACTACGTCGCCCGCACCCCCGACCTGGCTGTCGGCAAGCTGATCGCCCGGGGTACTCCTCATCTGACCGAGGCGGAGATCGCCGCCTATGACGCCCCGTTCCCCGGCCCCGACCACAAGGCCGGCGTCCGTCGGTTCCCGGCAATCGTCCCCACCGATCCGTCGATGGCCGGGGTCGACACTTCGAAGGCGGCTGCAAGATGGTGGTCGGAGGATTTCGACGGCCACTCCTTCATGGCGATCGGATTGGCAGACCCCGTGCTCGGCGGACCCGTGATGCATCGGCTTCGGAATCTGATTCGGGGATGTCCTGAACCGCTGGAGGTCCCGGAAGGTGGACACTTCCTCCAAGAGTGGGGTGCAGGGATCGCCGAGGCGGCGCTGGATACCTGGGGTATGTGAACATCAGCCTTCCGCGAGCGGTTTCCCGACGGTCAACGCTGCTCGAAACATGGGATCGAGGCGGCTGTACTCGGCGTCGGGATGCGCGCCCACCGCCTCGAGCAGCTTCGTGAAAAATGCACGCGCTGCGGCTGCGGATGCGATGTCGAAGATGGTGGCGTCGTCGAATCCGTGCTGGCGGAGGTTGTCGATGTCGGCTTGGGTCACGGTGTCTGCGTGGACCGCCACCTTTGCCGCGTAGTCCATGAGGGCGGTGTCGGCCGGGGAGAGCGGCGCTGCCGCGTGATCGGTGGCCATCGCCGCCACCTCTCCCGGCTCGTAGAAGCGGGTGGCGAGGATCTCTCCGTGCGCCAGGCTGCAATAACTCGAGCGCAATGCGGTGGCGGCGGCGAGGGTGGCGAGTTCATACAGTCTCAGGTCGAGGTTCTTCTTGATGGTCTTGTTGAGCCCGGCCCATGCCTCCATCAACTCCGGGCGGTGGCTGAACGACTTGGCATAGTTGGCGACGTAGCCAGCGGCGGCTCGCTCTTCGTCGTAGATCGCCGAAATAGCCGGATCCGAGTCTTCCGGTCGTGGCTCGATGAACACGGGTCACCTCCTCGTCGGACGGAACGCTATTCGATCTGCATTTTCGCGCGATGGTCGAGCTCACGGCACGGGGAAAGGCTGCCTGTACATCAAGCGATTGTCCGATGTCGACCTCGACGTGCTCGCCGAGTTGATCGGCGAGTCGGTCCGTCACGTACGGGGGCGATGACCCTCGAGAAACCGTTGAACGTGGGCTGAAGCGTCGAAGGGCTTGGGCTCGAGGATGTAGGCCATGAACGCCCGGGCTGCGAGCGGTCCCAGGAACGCTCGCATGAGGTCGTCAACGTGTCCATCGACGAGCCGGCCCGCCTCTTGATGGCTGGTGAAGAGGGCGCGCAATGCATCGATGACTGGTTGCTGCAGAGATGTCACCACGTCCCTCAGTTCGGGTTCAGTTGTCAGCTCGGGGATGACTCGCGACACGAGTCGTGGTTCTCTGTCGACCATGGATGCGTACGCACCGGCAATCGATACGAGGTCGGTTACGAGGTCGTATGTCGGTTCGACCATCGACTGACGGAACGGGGTGGTGACGGTGTCGAGCGCTTGCGTCATCAAGTCGCGTTTGGTCCCGAAGCGCCGGAAGAGCGTGACTTCGTTGACCCCGGCCCGCTCGGCGATCGACTTGGTGGTGGCGCCTCGGTATCCATGCTCCATCAGTTCTTCGACCGCGGCGGCGATCAGACGAGAGTCGGCGGATGACACGTCTTCACGCTAGCGGCGTTACTGCCGGATGCAAGTACTCACTTGCGCAAGTGAACACTTGCATGTATGGTGCGTCCACGACACGACGGGAGCATCGACATGCCGCGGTTGGCAACCTTCATCGTTGAGCATTCCAGGCGGATTCTCGCCTTCACGGCCCTCGTGACCCTGCTCTCGGTCGCCATGTTGTTTCGCATGCAATTCAACGCCGACGTGGCATCGTTCGTGCTGGAGGGGAACGAAACCGGGCAGGCATTCGCAGACCTTCAGGACAAGTACGACGCCGCCGACCCGATCACCGTGGTCGCCGAGCTGGGGGAGGGCTCCACGTTCCAGGAGCCGGCCAATCTGATCGCGCTCGCCGAGTTGGTGGCATCCCTCGATGCGGTCGACGGAACGGACTCGGTCTCGTCGGTCATCCCGGCAACCAACCCCATGACCGGCGGACCACTCGGTCCCGCCGAATTGAACTCAATACCCGAACCGGTTCTCCAGGGTCTCATGGCGCAGAGTCCCGTGGCTGATCTCCTCGTGTCGGAAGATGGCAGCGCCACCATGGTATTCGTCGTGGCCAACGATGACCCGGTGGGCACTGCTCGGAGCCTCGCCGAAGTTGCCCCTCCTGACGGAATCGAGGTGACGCTCGCCGGCAATCCGGTCGTCTTCGCAGAGGTGATCGACGTGTTGTCGCTGTTCCTCCTAGCCATCCCCCCGGTGGTAATGATCCTGATGTTGGGCGTGT
>JAOUGY010000387.1 GCA_029865445.1 Acidimicrobiia bacterium
CAAACAACGTCTTCGTGATCGCCGCCGTCAACGTCGTCTTCCCATGATCAATATGACCCATCGTCCCCACGTTCACATGCGGCTTCGTCCGCTCAAACTTCGCCTTCGCCATGATGGTTGCTCCCTCTCTGCTTTCTTACCAATTACCTCAGGCGCCCCGCCTGCTGGCGACGATCTCGTCGGCCAGGTTCCCGGGCACGTCCTGATACGAATGGAACTGCATCGAATACGTGGCACGACCCTGGGTCTTCGACCTGAGATCGCCCACATATCCGAACATCTCTGACAACGGCACGAGGGCCCGCACGACCCGGGCATTGCCGCGTTCGGTCATCGCCTGGACCTGACCTCGCCGCGAGTTCAGGTCACCGATGACCTCACCCATGTAATCCTCGGGGGTCGTGACCTCGACCTCCATCATGGGCTCGAGAAGCTTGACGCCGGCCTTTCGCGCCGCTTCCTGCAAGGCCATGGAGCCCGCGATCCGGAAGGCCATCTCCGACGAGTCGACGTCGTGGGACGACCCATCGACAAGGATGGCGCGAAGATCAACGATCGGGTACCCGGCGAGAACACCGTTGTCCAGGGCCTGTTCGATTCCGGTGTCGACGGCCGGGATGTATTCGCGGGGCACGCGGCCACCCTTGACCTCGTCCACGAACTCGTATCCACCACCCGGGCCGGTCGGTTCGAGATTGATGACGACGTGGGCGTACTGACCCTTACCACCGGTCTGCTTGACGTACTTGAGCTCGACCTTCTCGATCGGACCCTTGATCGTCTCGCGGTACGCGACCTGTGGCTTGCCGACGTTGGCAACCACGCGGAACTCCCGGACAAGGCGGTCGACGAGGATCTCCAGGTGGAGTTCGCCCATGCCGGCGATGATCGTCTGCCCGGTCTCCTCGTCCGTCCGAACGAGGAAGGTCGGGTCCTCCTCGGCGAGCTTCTGCAACGATTCGGACAGCTTCTCCTCGTCCGACTTCGTCTTGGGCTCGATCGCAACCGAGATGACGGGAGCGGGAAACTGCATCGACTCGAGTTGAATCTCGTTGCCCTGCGCCGACAGCGTGTCGCCAGTCTTCACGTTCTTCAGCCCGACTGCCGCCACGATGTCGCCGGTGAACACATCGTCGATGTCCTCACGGTGGTTGGCATGCATGCGCAGCAGGCGCCCCAGGCGCTCGCGATTGCCCGTTGTGGTGTTGACGATGCTCTCGCCCTTGGCAGCGTGGCCCGAATAGACCCGGAAGTAGGTGAGCTTCCCGACGTGGGGATCACTCATGATCTTGAAGGCGAGCGCCGAGAAAGGTTCGCTGTCGTCGGCACGCCGGCTCAACGTCACTTCCTCGTCGCCCGGTTTGTGACCGTCCGTGGGCGGGAGATCGAGCGGGCTCGGAAGATAGGCGACGATGGCGTCGAGAAGCAGCTGCACACCCTTGTTCTTGAAAGCAGAGCCGCAGAACACGGGGGTGAAGAGGTGGTCCAGTGTGCCTTTGCGGACACCGGCCTTGATGTCGTCGGCCGACAATTCACCGTCTTCGAGGTACTTCTCGAGCAGCTCCTCGTCGACCTCGGCGACGGTCTCGACCAGCTTGTGCCGGTACTCCTCGACCTGATCCGCCATTTCGGCGGGGATGTCGACCGTGTCCCACTGCTTGCCGTCGTCACCCTTCCAGAGGTGCGCTCGGAGATCGACGAGGTCGATCACACCGAGGAAATCGGCCTCGGCACCGATCGGGAGTTGCATGACGAGGGGTTTGGCATTGAGCCGCTCGACGATGGAATCGACGTCGAAGTAGAAGTCGGCACCCGTTCGGTCGAGTTTGTTGATGAAGCAGATCCGAGGAACGCCATAGCGATCGGCTTGACGCCAAACCGTCTCGGACTGTGGCTCCACACCGGCCACACCGTCGAAGACCGCCACCGCCCCGTCGAGAACACGAAGCGACCGCTCGACCTCGACGGTGAAGTCGACGTGTCCGGGGGTATCGATGATGTTGATGTTGTGGTCGTGCCAGATGCAGGTGGTCGCAGCGGAGGTGATGGTGATGCCGCGTTCCTGCTCCTGCTCCATCCAGTCCATCGTGGCGGCGCCCTCGTGGACCTCACCGATCTTGTAGTTCTTACCGGTGTAGTAGAGGATCCGCTCGGTGAGCGTGGTCTTGCCCGCATCGATGTGGGCCATGATCCCGATGTTGCGGGTCCGGCTCAGTGGCACCTGTCGAAGGTGCGACAGCGCGTTTCCATTGCTCATGATGTTCTCTCAACTACTCCGGTCGTTATGGACTTGTCTGTGTGCCTGGCGGCTGGCGCTGATCCCTGGTGGGCGCCTCAGATCACCAGCGGTAGTGGGCGAAGGCTCGGTTCGACTCCGCCATCTTGTGGACGTCTTCTTTGCGTTTGACGGCCGCACCCGAATTGTTGGATGCGTCCAAGATCTCGTTGGCCAGGCGACCGGCCATGGTCGGCTCTTTGCGGCGACGGGCGAAACCCACCAGCCACCGGATCGCCAGCGTGTTGGAACGCCGGGGCGACACTTCGACGGGAACCTGGTACGACGAGCCACCCACCCGACGGGACCGAACCTCGACCTGTGGCCGGAGGTTGTCGATCGCTCGTTTCAGGACGTTCACCGGATCTTGGTTGGACCGGCGTTCGACGATCTCGAGTGCGTCGTAGACGATGGTGCGGGCGACATCCTTCTTGCCTTTGAGCAGGATCTTGTTGATGACCTGGCTCACCAGCACGCTCCGGAACACGGGATCCGGATCGATTCGACGCTTTTGGGCGGGGGCGCGACGCATCAGCTCTCCTTCTTGGCCCCGTAGCGGGAGCGCGCTTGCTTGCGTTCCCTGACGCCCGAAGCGTCGAGGGTGCCGCGGATGACCTTGTAACGAACACCCGGAAGATCGCGCACCCTGCCGCCGCGAACGAGGACGATCGAGTGCTCCTGCAGGTTGTGGCCTTCCCCAGGGATGTATGCCGTGATTTCGATCTGGCTCGAAAGACGGACACGAGCAACCTTGCGTAGGGCGGAGTTCGGCTTCTTCGGCGTCACGGTGTAGACGCGTGTGCACACCCCGCGGCGCTGTGGCGACCCGGCGAGTGCGGCCGTCTTGTTCTTCTTCTTCTTCGACTGCCTGCCCTCGCGCACGAGTTGCTGAATCGTCGGCATATCGCTCCTAACGCGGACGGTCGGTATCCGGTGTGGAGACCGACCCGGTGTACTCAAACCACACTCCGGGACCGCCGACGCGGGTCACGCCAGGCGACGCCCTTCAGGAGAGGGGGTTGGGGCTTCGAGGCCCATCAGACTTCGAAAACCCGGTGGTGCAAAACCATCGCCGCGCACGCACACGTCGAGCGCAGCGGCCCCGAAGTATACGGAGCCGGTCCGCACGGGTCAAAACCCGAGCCGCCAGTCGGCCCGAGACGCCGCACTGTAGTGGCGAGGTCCGAATTTGGGAAGGAATCCGGTCGGTCGCC
>JAOUGY010000079.1 GCA_029865445.1 Acidimicrobiia bacterium
CAACAAGGACAGACCGATCGCCACCACGGTCTCGATGGTGGCCAGACCCTCCTCGCTGCTCACACGCCTATCTGGCCCCGAATCCACGCCACGACGTCCACACCCAACGCCTGCAGCGCCGCCCAGATCACCACGAGAGCGGCGATCGCCAACGCCGCGTTGCCGAGCAACTCGGCCGTATTCAAGCCCCGCTCGTCCTCGTGAAGGCGGCGAAGCAATGACTGTTTCTCCTCCATGCTTCCTCCTTGCTCGCGCTCTCTCATTGCCAACCCAAAACCAATCGCGGAAGCGGAGCGGCCACGAAGATCAGCATCACCGGCGCCAGGATGGCGATGGTGGGAATGAGCATCGCCGCCCTCCGCTTCGTTGCGCTCCGCCTGATCGAAGACCGCCGCGCCTCACGCACGTCCTCGGACAGCGAGAGCAGACCCTCCGCCAGATCTACTCCCCGGTCCTCGGCGACCGACAACAACGAATAGGTGCGAGCGCAGAACGGTTCGGGAGTGACCGAGGCGATACGTTGGAAAGCCTCCGATGCCCGCATACCGGCTCGGAGGAGACGGAGTGCTTCCCGAAGCTCGGTCACCACTTCACCCCGGCCCCGGGCGCTGAGCGCCGACACCGCCTGGACCACCCCGCCACCGGCCCGGGCACGGACTGCGAGCAACTGATTGATGGTGTAGATCTCGATGCGCATCCGGTTCTGACGGTCCTCGATCGCACGCTCCAACCTGCCGCGTACCCGGGTCCCGCCGACCACTGCGGCCAGCAGCACCAGCAGGACCGCTCGGTTCGTCGACAAGGAGAGGAGCAGGGACAAGACGATCGAGCCACCGATCCATCCGACGAGTACGGTCAACTGCCGCATGCGATAGGCACCCAGACGATCGCCGTCCGCCAGGTCGGGGAACAACCCCGCCTGCCGGAGCTTCAAGCCGAGTGTCTCGTCCCCACCCTGGTCGATGATCCGGCTAAGGCGGCGGGCCAGGCCCGCAAGCAACGGCCCGAACACGCCACGAATCACCGATCCGGCGCCCCCGTCGGCGACCGCACCCACATCGGCACTCCCGCCCAGGGCAGTCCTGGCTCCGATCGAATAGGGCCGCACTCGCGGACCGAGCCGGCGGGTGGCAGGCAACACCAGCGACACGAATGCGGCCACCGCCACTGCCGAGGCCAGTGCCGCCAGCACAACCATCGGATCCCTCACAGGTCACCTCCGACCCGGGCCGCCCCGCCCAGCACCCGGGGCTCGTCCGGTTCCGCTCCGAGCCTCGACACGAGCCACATACCGAAACCGGAAAGCACCCCACAGAACACGACAACCAGCAGTCCTCCACCGCTCGCGTAGAAATCTCGGAACGGACCGGGGCGGGCGGTGATCGCCACGAGCACGAACCATGGGAGGATGAACACGGCCCGGGCGTTGATCTTCTGCTCGAGCGACTGGGTCTCGATCTCCTCCAGCGTCCAGACATCCCGGACCGTCGCATCGGCGAGGTCCCGCAGGATCTCCGGGACGATCGCCCCGCCCCGCTGGTGGGCGAGAATCAGAATCTCGATGACCCGATCGCTGGTGGGGTCTGCGAGTTCCTCTTTCACGACCTCCAGGGCCGGCACCATCCCCAACGTCCGGGCCAGATACTGGAAGCGGGCGAAGGCTTCACGGATCGGAGCCGGACCGGTGAGCGCCAGATTCTCGACCGCCCGCTGCAACGACATCCCGGCGGTCACCGACGCAATCAGATCGCGCAGCCCGTCTGGCCACGACTTCTGGACTTCGGACATCCGGAGGGCACGGCGACGCGAGTAGAAGGCTCGGGGCAACACGGCCACCAACGCCGCCGCCACCAACGCCACCGCCGCCAGACCGGTCAACAGCAGCATGAAAGCGAATGCCAGGACCCCAACCCCCAACGATGCCACCCGGAATTGCCGGGGGGTGATGCCCAGGCCGGCCTGGATCAGCCACTGTTGGCGGGGATCGACCTGCGGGTCCGCCTCGACCACAGTCCGTTCCCGAGGAACCACCCCGAGGATCAAGCCCACTCCCAGGCCGACCGCAACCGCCGACGCGAGCGCCGCCAAGACGATCATGGCAAGGACACCCTTCCCTCGAGGACGGGGGCCACACCCGAGGGCACCACTCGATCCAACTGACGCAACAGGCGGTCGGGTGGCAGCGCGCCGGTCCATCGGAGTGGCGCCCCCACCCTCTCACGGACGAAGATCGGCTCCGTGGTGAAGTCATCGTGCAACGACGGAACCACGGCGAGGACCTCGCTCACCTGGCGACGGAGAGAGCCATCCTCGCAACCGGTGGACTCGCGCTCGCAATGCACCACCAGATCGAGCGACGCGGAGAAGACGTTGCGCACCACCGCCTCGGGTACGTTCTCCCCGGCCATCAATGCGGCGTTCACGAGCGCCGCCAGCGCATCCGCTGCCGAGTTGGCGTGGATCGTGCAACTGAAACCAGTCCCTGCATTCACGGCTCTGGTCAACTCGAAAGCCTCGGCGCCGCGGACCTCGCCGACGACGATCCGGTCCGGCCGCATCGCGAGCACCACTTTCACCAGATCCCGCAGCGAAACCTCACCCGATCCGTCGAGCCCGGCCGGCCGAGCCTCGTAGAACGAGCCGTGGACGAGGGGGAAGTGGAGCTCCCGGACCTCCTCACAACACCGGAGGCAATGCGATGACGGCGCGGCGTTCAACATCGCCGACAGCAGAGATGTCTTGCCGGCACCCGGCGGCCCCGAGATCACGACGGACGAGTTGGTCTGCATCACCGCCCACAGGAAACCGGCGGCCGGGCTGTTGAGCGAGTCCAGCTCCACCAGTGAGGCAAGCGTTTCTTTCCGCAGCGCGTACCGCCTGATCGTCGCCGACATCTGGTCGGCGATCGGCGGGATCACGACGGTCAGCCGCGCCGTGCCGTTGAGAACGCGGCCCTGCACGATCGGGCTGGATGCATCGAGACGCCGATCGGTGGCGGCGAGGAGACGGTCGATCACCTGCCGGTTCTCCTCGGCTGTGGTGACTTCCTCCATGCCGCGCAATCGACCCGACGAATCGATGTAGGTGACCCTCGACCCCTCGATGAAGATCTCCTCCACGTCGGTTCGGGCGAGCAGTTCGGTCAGCGGTCCGTAGTCGGCAAGCGATCTCACCACACGCTCGACCATGTCGGTCGGATATCTCAGCGCCCTGCTCTCACCCAGGTTGGATCGTCGTTGGTACTCCTCGACCGCCCTCGACACCAGACTCCGCACGACGTCGCGATCGGCGTCGGTATTGATGTGCGCCTCCTCGACCAGCTCGAGGGCTCGCCTCCTGATCTCGCCGTAGGCATGAGAGCGATCGGTCATGCCGGGTCCCCGATGAAGCGGTCTACCCACCGGTCGATGGCTTTCTTGAACCGCCCCTTGGCCGCGACCGAACCGTCCCAGATGTATGAACCGAGCCGGGGATCATCGGGGAGAAAGCCGAAGCTCGCCGGTGCATAGGTACGGGTGATCTCCTGGATCAGCTCTCCGCGCCGGAACTGGTCCGACGGCGCCCGGTTGACCAGAATGTCCGCTCGCGGGGTTTCGCCGGCCGACGTCGCCGTCGCCAGCCATTCGAGCAGTCGGGCCACTCCAACCGGCGACCCCAACCCAACAGCCACCAGCCGGTCTCCAGAAGAAATGACCGCCCGGCTGACCCCGTATCGAGGAAGGCTCTCGCCAAAAACTTCACCCTCGATCCGGCTCCCCACGTTGACCACCACATGTACGTGATGGAGCGAGAGCTCTCGGATCAGATCGAGCACCTGGCGCGCCCGGACCTCGGCCCAATCCCGGGGTGTGGCAAGACCGGGGAGGGCCACAAAGGACTGCCCGGGAACGCGGTGCAACGCCCGTTCCAGCGAACCGGAGCGATGGTCGAGGATGTCGATGGCCGTTCGAAGATTCGGATACAGGGGAAGCCCAAGCCGCTGCGCCAGCGATGGAGCCGACTCGTCGACCTCGACGAGCACGGTGCTCGCGCGCCGTGACAATCTGGCCGCGAGGGCGATGCCGACCTCGGTAGCACCCACGCCACCACTGGGGCCCCCCACCACCACGATGGCCGGGGTGGAAACGGGTTCTGCCTCGGGCTCGTCCGGTACCGGTCCCGGATCTGCAGGAAGCTCGATCGTGGGCCGAGATGCGATGACGCGGGCGATGACCTTCAGAAACTCCTCGGGGTCGGCGTCCGATTCGACGACGTCGGCCACTCCACACTCGAGGAGCCGATCTTTGCCATCGGCGAACTCGACCGGGTCGTAGACACCGAGCACCAGCCGGTTCTGTTGGGTGACGAGATCCACGAGGCGCGGTGTGAGAAACGAACAGATGTCGTCGATGACGAGAACGTCGTAGACCTCGGCGAGCAGGTCCTCCGGACCCATCGCAGCCACCCTCACCCGCGCCCCTCCGTGGTCTGCCAGGAACCTGCGCAGCCGGTCGGGCCACTCCCGAGCGGAGAGAGCGATGGCAAGCTCGGCTTCCATCAACCATCTTCCTCGGCGACGGTCGTCTCGGCGGTCTCCGGGCGGGGCAGCGTGAGCCGTTCGGGGGTCGACGCACCGGTGGCGAGCACCACCTCGATCGAGTCTGCCTGCAGCGCTTCTGCGATGGAGAGGGCGGTGTCGGCGTCCACCGCCACCACCACGAAGTAGTCGTTCACCGCCACGAGCCCACCGGTCTCCGACTCGGGAACGGCGAGCACCTGAGCGCCGGTAACCACGTAGGTGGCAACACCGTCGGACACCGAGATGATGTCGACGAGATCCCCCCGACCGATGAGTCCGCCGCCTCCGGCGTGGGATGCGTCGACGGGAACCGTGAAGGCGCGAAGCTCCTCGTCGGCTGCTTCGTCTGCGAGATCCGCAACCGCTACGAACTCGCCCTGGAGGATCCGGCTGGTGACGATCTTGCCGGCGAGCGCATCGACCGTGTTGTCGGTGACGAGCCGCGCAACGACGGGGTTCTCGGCATCGATCGAAACGAACTCCACCATCGACGCATCAAAGACGACACCGGGGGTCAGGTCGTCGCCGGCGACGGCGACCATGGTGACGGCTTCTTGCGAACGGATGGCGTTCACGTTCAGAACGAACGCCGCCAGGGCTGCGACCACCATCACGATCTGACCCACCGACATTCGCGACCAGAACGGCCGGCGGGCCGGCCCGGGTACGTCCGAACGGACGGCATCCCCTCGATTGTCTGTCAGCATCCGACCCCTCCCCGACCGAGCATGCTATCCATGAGTTCCACATGACGGAAGAGCGAGTTGAACCCGACGACCCCCTCGAGAACCTCGCCCGGGAGCTCCGCCAGACGGTCGGCGCCGAGTTTCGGGCCGAGGCCGAAGCGGTCGAAACCGAATCCGAGATCGGGCGTCTGCGCCGCCGATCGCTCGCCGACGTCGCCCGTCAGTCGGCCGATCGCGGCGATCTCATTTCCGTCGTCCTGCGGGATCGCACCGTCACCGGTCACATCGTCGGGGCCGGCAAGGACTACGTGTCGGTCGAGACTCCGAGCGAGTGGATCGACGCTCGGCTGTCCCGAATCGCCATCACCATCACCCCCGCCCATCGCGGCGGCCTGGTTCCCAAGGGAGGTTCGATCACCTTCCAGGCTCGACTCGCCGAATTCGAACACACGAGCGAGGCGGTGGAACTCGTGGCTCCCGACCTCGGTCACGCAGTCTGTGGGCGAATACGCGTCGTGGCCGGCGACCACGTGATCGTCCGCGACATCGACGGGATCGACACCGTACTCCCGACCGGCATGGTCGACGTGGTGGTCAGGAGCCGTCCTCGCCAACCGTGACCTCTTCGTCCTCGATGTCCTCGGCGACGACCGGATGCGCACGAACGAAGTCGAACACCTCGTCTCGGAAGAACTTGAAGGTTCTCCCTCCGGGCAGCTTGTATGCGGGGATCCTCCCCTCCCGGGCGTAGCGACGAACCATCTGGATGTTCATTCCCAGAAGGTCCGCAACCTGAGCGGCGTCCAGAATCGGAGGAAGGTCCTCGAGATCCGACATCACAGCCTCCTTGAGTCTCGTTTGATAACGATACCATACGAGCGTCGAACATGGATGACAGACGGCAAGGGCAGCGGGGCCGACGACGGTAGTCTGGATACATGAGCGAAGACGCCATTCGACCGGACGCAATCCAGGCCCCGGACCCCACCACGTCGGAATCGGACGAAGACGAGGGTCCCGCCATCCTGCAGCCCACCAAACTCATCCGTATCGCCTCCATGACCCGGGCAATGCTCGAAGAGGTGCGTCAGGCGCCACTGGACGAGGCCGGACGTCAACGACTGATGCGCGTCCATGAGCGATCTCTGGACGAGTTGCGAGAGGTGTTGTCCAAGGACCTCCAGGAGGAGTTCAACGAGATCTTCGAACCGCTCCGCTCCGAAGGAATCCCCTCGGAGTCAGAGCTGCGTGTGGCACAAGCCCAGCTCATCGGATGGCTCGAAGGGCTCTTCCACGGGATCCAGGCTTCGCTCTTCAGCCAGCAGATGGCCGCTCAAGCCCAACTCGCCGAGATGCAGAGGAAGGCCATACCCCCCGGCACCGAACCGGGTAACGAGCCCACGGGCCTCTACTTGTAGGCCCGGGGCTGCGCCCCGGGCCGCCGTGCGCCGTGCGCGGTGCGCTTTCTCCCCCTCCGTCCCCTCCGGGGACACCTCCCCCGCTGGGGGAGGAAACCCGTGACAGGCGGCACGGTGTTGCGGGCTCTGTTTCTCCCCCCAGCGGGGGGAGAGCCGGCGCAGCCGGGGAGGGGGGAGATTCGGTGGCGGCCTCGCTCTCCCCCTCCGTCCCCTCCGGGGACACCTCCCCCGCCGGGGGAGGAAACCCGTGACAGGCGGCGCGGTGTTGCGGGCTCTGCTTCCGGGAGGGGGGAGATTCGGTGGCGGCGGTGTGCCTTCTCCCCCTCCGTCCCCTCCGGGGACACCTCCCCCGCTGGGGGAGGAAACACCTTCGGCACCTTCCCCTGCTGGTGACTGGGGACTGGGGGCCTCGCTCTCCCCCTCCGTCCCCTCCGGGGACACCTCCCCCGCTGGGGGAGGAAACACCCTCGGCACCTTCCCCTGCTGGGGACTGGGGACTGGCGACTGGCGACTGCCTCAGGCCGTTCGTTGTTCGGGGCGGAGGGCAGACCAGATGACGATCACGCAGGCCACCACGCCGGCGGCGATGAGGGCCGCCACCGTCAACACGATCGCCGACGCGAATCCTGAGGACTCACCCACATCCGATGGTGTCTCCGGCAGGATCCCAGCGGCCTGAGCCTCGGCTCCGTCGGTCGAACCGGCCACCCCTTCGGGGGCCGCGTTCACGACCACCGTTCCCACCATCGTCGGGTGGAGGGTGCAGTAGTACTCGAACGAACCGATCTGGTCGAAGGTCTTGCGATACACGTCACCGGTCTGCATGAGTTCGGACGTCCACGAGTTGTCTCGAGCCGTTACCGTGTGCGGGGCCACTCCGATGTTCGTCCACACGACCTCCTGGCCCTGGGCGATCTCCACCCGGCGAGGCGAATAGTCGATGTCGATGACATCCACGCTCACGGGGCCCGTCGGTGTCGCCACGCCACCCGCCGTCGGGGCGATGGTCGTGTCGGTGGGCAACTCCTCTTCGGGGGGCGCCACGCCGCTGGCGTCGGTCACCACCACCGTGCCCGTCATCTGCGGATGAAGGATGCAGTAGTAGCTGAAGGTGCCCGGCTCGGAGAACGTGCGCGTGTACCTCACCCCGGCGTTCTTGATTCCCGAGTCGAACGAACCGTTTCGTGCGGTCACGGTGTGAGGCGCCTGTCCCGTGTTCACCCAGGTCACACTCCCGCCAGCACGAATGGTGACCCTGCCCGGTGAGTAGGAGAAGTCGCGCATCGCCACCTCGCCCGCTCGGGCAGTGGCGGTCGGGCCCGGCTCCTCATCCGGCGGCGGCGGAGGCGGCGGTTCGCCACCCGGGTCCGCCACCACCAGGGTCGCAACCATCTGCGGATGGAGGGTGCAGTAGTAGTTGAACGTCCCGGCCTCGTTGAACGTCCTCGAATACGATGCCCCGGCCGCCACCAGTCCCGAGTCGAACCGGCCGGCCTTGTCGGTCACCGTGTGAGGGGCCTGGCCGGTGTTGGCGAACGTCACCCGCGAACCCGTGGTCACCTGAAGCGAGGCGGGCCGGTAGCCATAGTCGAACATGGACACGTCACCGGAACCACCTCCTCCCCCTCCGGGTGGCGCGGTCGTGGTGGTGGTCGGTGGAGGTGGCGGCGGAGGTTCGCTGCCTCCGGCCGAGACCACCAGGGTTGCCACCATCTCTGGGTGGAGCGTGCAGTAGTACTCGAAGGTGCCCGCCTCGTTGAAAGTCCGCGAATACGACGCACCGGCGGAGATGAGACCAGAGTCGAACCGGCCGGCCCGATCGGTCACGGTGTGGAGGGCACGACCCGTGTTCGCAAAGGTCACCCGGGAGCCCACAGATATCTGGAGCGAGCCGGGGGTGTACCCGTAGTCGAAGACGTCGACGTCGCCGGGTGCGCCGCCACCGCCTCCCGGCGGTGCCGTGGTCGTCGTCGTAGGCGCAGGCGGCGGGGGCGGCTCACCTTGGGAGCCCGTCACCGTCACGGTGCCGGTCATGTCGGGGTGGAGCGCACAGAAGTAGGGGTACGTTCCGGCCGCGGCGAAGGTACGGGTATAGGTGGCGTTCGTTCCCATGATGCCGGAGTCAAAACTCCCGTCGTTGGCCGTCACGGTGTGGTCACGGTCGTCGTCGTTCACGAACTTCACCGATCCACCGGCGCTGATGGTGACGTTTGATGGGCTGAACCGGCGCCCGGCCATCGACACGTCCCCGGTGGCCGCAGGTGGGGGCTGCTCGCCGCCTCCACCTCCTCCGCCACCCGCCGAGACCGTGATGGTTCCGTTGTATCCGGAGACGTCATCGTTGCGTTCGTCCTGGTACGAGTAGGTGCCCTCGGCGTCGAGGGTCACCGACGCCGAGGCGCCGGGCTCGATGTTGCCCGTGTCGAACTCCTCCGGGCCGCTCACCGTCCTCATCCGATGACGCTCGCCGTCGGAGTTCTGGAATATCACGGTTGTCCCGGGCGTCACCGTCAGAGACGCAGGCGAGACGGCGCTCGTGATGGTGATGGTGGCGTCGGCGGCCAGCGCCGGCAGCAGGGGAACGACGACGAGCGCCACCGCCAACAGTGCCGGACCGAGCGCTCGTGATATGGCGGGGAGGATCGACCGTATTCGCATAGGCCGACTCTCACGGTTTGATCGGGTCTTCACGAGGGACGAGCGTCCCAGGTGGGGACCGAAAGTCCCTCATGGATCTATCAAGAAACCCTCAAAACCGACAGTCACTCGTCTTCGAGTAACAGGTCCTCGATCGTGATCTCGGCCGTGGGTTCGTCGGCAGACTCGTTCAGAGTGTCGATGAGGAGGCGCTTGGAGGCTTCGGTTCCGAACGCGGTCACGACGTCGCCGTTGAGGAGCACCGTCGGACCGGTGGGCACGACAACCTCGGTGCCGCGTCGGACGGAAATGAGCGTGCATCCCTGCCAGTCGACCTGACGGACCTCGGCGGTGTCCGCCATCGAACCCGGCGGCACTCGGAAGTCGAAGTAGGCCGATCCGGGATCGGTTCTCTGCCGGAGACGTTGCCGGTCGAGGTTGACGCCGGTGGCCGCCCCCAGCGCCAGGTGGTAGGCGCTGATCGCATCCTCGCGCCGGAACATGCCGACGAGGCGCGCCGAATGCTCTTCCGACACCACCGGAAGCCTCCCCACCCCGAGCACGGCCATCCGCTCCAGGGCGTAGGAGACGGGAGTCATCGGACCCACCGTCACGGGTCTCGAGGTCATTGCATCTCGGACGAACCGGCCGGAGTCGGGGCCGCCGGCGCGCTGCACATCGGTCACCGTCACGATCCCGACCAGGGCGCCTTCGGCGGTGACGGGCAGGCCATGCGACCGCAACCGGTCGAAGGTATCGGCCACCTCCGACAGCGGAGTGTCGGGAGATACCTCGGCTTTGGGGAGTTGCATCACCTCACCCACGGTCACCGTGTCGAGCAGATCGATCTCACCCGCCTTGGCAAGCGAGATCCCACGGCGTTTCAGAGGCAACGTGTAGACGCTCTCAGGGTGGACCCGATCGGCGACAAAGGTCGCAAACGCGGCCGACAACATGAGCGGCAGGACGAGCCGGTAGTCGTTCGCACCGGTCACCTCGAACACAATGAGGATCGCTGTCAACGGGGCTCGGGCCACGGCCGCAAAGACGGTCGCCATACCAACGACTGAGAAGGCTCCCGGGAAGATCTCCGACACCGACGAAGGCCAGAACGCTGCAACGATCTTGGCGTAGCCGGCGCCGAGAGCAGCCCCGATGAACAGACTCGGCATGAACGCCCCACCAGATCCCCCGGTGGCGACGGTGAGCGCCGTGGCAACGATCTTCCCCACCGCCAGCGCGATGAGCACCCCCGCCGCGATGGTCTCAACGCCGGTGCCTTCTTCGAACTTGATGTCGATCGTGAGTAGCTGACGCACGAAGTCCTGACCGGTCCCGAGCAGGCGCCCGTCCATCATCCCGATGCCACCCACCGCCAGCCCGAGCACCACGGGCCGGAGCCAGGCGGGGCGAGCCGTCTGATGCGAGAACCTTTCGACCACGTCGAGCAGCCGCAGGAAGGCGTAGGCGGCCACGACCGCCACCACGGCCAGCCCGGCGTACAGGATCAGTTCGCGAGGGTCGCCCATCTCATAGCTACCTGCACTCAGCACCGCCTCCGCCGGGAGCAGGCTTCGGAACGTGACGGCTGCCGAGATGCTGGCGAGCACCACCGACGACATGTGTCTGACGGCAAACGAACCGAGGATCACCTCGAGTGCAAACAGCATGCCGGCGATCGGGGCGTTGAAGGAGGCTCCGATGCCGGCGGCGGCACCGGCCGCCACCAGGCTGCGCAGCTGGTCCTCCCCGACGTGGAAGCGTCGCGATACGGAAGATCCGATGGCGCTGCCGATCTGCACGATCGGGCCTTCCCGTCCTGCCGAGCCGCCGCCGCCCAGCGTGAGAGCGGTCACGAGGATCTTCAACGGGATGGACTTCGTCGACATGTAGCCGCCGTGCACGGCGAGGGCAGCTGCCGCCTCGGGGACGCCATCCCCCGCCACCTCGGGGGCGAATCGCCGGGCGATCCACCAGGCGAGCGTGACCCCGAGCGGCACGGATACGAGCACGAACCAGGCGGCTCCGGAGAACAACGTCTCGTCGAGCCACTCGAAGGCGGCGTCGACACCCTCGGCGACCACCACGAGCAACGCGGCGCCCAGGCCCACGCCCACCCCGACGAGAAGCGAGATACCGAGGAACCCGGCGGTCTCCCTGTCTCTCAGTACCGCCAAGCCGCGCTCAGGGATCCGGGTCCACGTCTTCACGGATTCGAGGGTACCTGCCGCTGCGGCCATCGCCTCGCCCGGAGACGACCGCGCCCATACGCCTCGAGCAGCACCCTTGGGGCGTCAGGAAAGCCGTCGCGGTGGGACACGTCCACAGCCAGGCCTCCACCGACGCACGTCGGCAACTCCGGTCTCCATGAAGCGGATCTGGCACTCGCCAGCGGGCTTCGCAGCGAGCGTCGCGACCCGGGCCGTGCACCGGGCGCCGCGGTACGTGCCCAGCTGCGGCGGACCTATCCACCCGATTTCTTTGATCGGAAGGGGAATCCGACCTCTATTCGGGTTTGTGCATATGTGTGAGGATGAGGGGAGTCAGGGGCTTGGTGGGGATGGTGTGGCGTCTGATGTGGGGGGAGTTCGGGCCTGGCTCCGGCATCCCCCAGATGGGAGGATGTCATGTGGCATACGCGACCACAACGGTGGCGTCGCGTACCTTTCGTGATGCTCGCGACAGTGGTGCTCGCGGCGATGGCCCCGCTCGCAGCGACGGCCGATGAGGAGCCGAGCGAAGGCGCCCACAACCTGTCGGTGCCTTTGATCTTCTCCGAAGGTCTCGGTCTCGGCGGGCTCGCCGTCGATGAAACCGATGTGACGAGTACGGGACTAGGCGGTCTGCTGAAGCCGGCTTGTGGCGGGGTCGAGACCTGGGGGGATGACGACGCAGTCTCCTACGAGGTCGTGGAACCTGTGTACGAGATCTTCTTGAACGACTCTTTGGCGCCTGCCGCGTCGACCGAGGTGACCACGGGAACCGTCCAGCCTCTGCCAGACGAGGGTCCCTACTTCTTGCAGCCACCCAAGTCCCCTCTCGTCGGCAGCAACGCCGACGGTGCCGACACGTGCTGGCAGGCGGACTGGGCGGATGGAACCGACTTTGCCGGACCGGTGGAAGCCACCAGGGCCGACTGGGGCGACAACATCGTGAGCGTCGGGTGGCGAGTGGGCGTGCCTATTCGAGTAGAGGTGGGCCTGTTCCAGGACGCAACGACTCCCGGGGTGTTCCAGGACGGCATCCCGATGTCAGGATTCCCAATGACCTCCCTGTGGCCGCCGCCCGTAGCCGACGGCATGCCGGCGGGTGCCGGTGGAGGCATGCCGCTCGAAATCTGGGGTACGGCATCATCCGGAGGCGCCGGTGTACAGACCCCAGCCGACTACGCCGCGATCTACACACGGGCAGCCCACCTGACGATCGATCGTTTGGCCTGGGCGATGGAAGGAACGCCTTCAGGGCGGATTCCGGATTCGCTGGACGATGCATACGCAGACTGGGTGGCGCAGACAATCAGCGACGAGACGATCTGGGGAACCACGCCGGGCGAGGGTGCGTTCGGCGCCGAGGTGAACCAATCCGGCAAGGTGGTCTACGGCAAGCAACTCAAGGCGCCCGGCCCGGGCTGGTACCGGCTGACGTTCTCGATCGACCGCATGATCGGCGACGTCCCGTCGAATGTAGAGATTGCCGGTCTGGACCCGAGTGACGTGGCGGCGGAGCTGTATCACCCCGTGTTCGTCGAGGACTCCGTCAGCGGAAACTACATGTATCTCGACATCTACGTGTCCGACGGCGGCGCGACGCCGACCTACAGCCCGCTCGTCGGGCAGGTGGTCGATGATGCCGATGAGGCACTGCCTGACATCGACATCACTGCGTACACGCCGGCAGGTGCAGCGGCCGGCCGCTT
>JAOUGY010000388.1 GCA_029865445.1 Acidimicrobiia bacterium
TCGCGATCTGATCAGCCGGTGGCCCGCTCGAAGGCAGCGAGACACCCCGCGGCACAGAAGTAGAACGCTTCACCGCCACGTTCGGTCTTGAAGACAGCCGTTTCGATGACGACCGACATGCCACACACCGGGTCGACGGCCAGTTGGGGAATATCGACCTCGACTACCTGCGCCCCGGCCCCCGACGCCTTCATCGCCACGAGCTCTGCCAACACGGCGACGGCGATCTCGTGATGTTCGGTGTGGCCGAGGTCGACACCGGCAGGCGCATGCACCCGAGCCAGCGTCTCTTCGGTGATCCCCCGGTCTCGCAGCCAGGACCGTACCGCCGACGCTCGCTTCTCAGAGGCGACCAGGCCAACATACGACGCCTGGGTCGCCAGCACCGCCTCCAACGCCGGTTCGTCGAAGTGCCCCTGGGTGGCGACCACGACGTACGACCGTTCGCCGGCAAGTCCTCGGATCGCGTCGGGGTCGGTCACCGATTCCGCGCGCCAACCGAGCACGGCCGCCAACCGTCGCAGCGTGTCGACCATCGGCGAGTCTCCGACCACGATCAGGTGGGGCCGCGCCAGTACAGGTTCCACGAAGACCTCCATCGCCCCTTCACTCGAACACGCCATCGAAACCGATCTGACTCCGGGACGTTCGTCGGGCACGCCCAGCACCAGGAGTCTCGCCGAACCATCCGAGAGCGCCTCCATCGCAGACTGGACCACCGTGGGCTCGGCACAGGCGCCGCCAAGCCAACCTTCGACCCGGCCATCCGGATGGATGATCGCTTTGCTTCCCTGTTTTCCCGACGAGGGCCCGCGCGTCCACGTCACGGTGACCAGAGCGAAGGCGCGGCCGTCCGCCTGGAGGCGGGCCGCTTTCGCCAGCACGTTCACGCTGTCACCCGACCGGCCCGATCACGGAGACACTTCGACCCCATACAGGGCGCCCCACACGCGGTGCGGAAGCACCGGCATGTCGATGTTGTCGACCCCGCGGGCCGCCAGGGCATCGACGACGGCGTTCACGTATGCGGCCGGTGAACCGACGGTGGCCGACTCCCCCACACCCTTCGCTCCGATCGGGTGATGAGGAGATGGCGTGGTCGTGGCTCCCAGCTTGAACCGTGGCGTCTCCCAGGCCGTCGGGACGAGGTAGTCGAGGAAGTTCGAGCCGATGCAGTTGCCGTTGTCGTCGAACGTGATCCACTGCATGTTCGCCTTGGCAAATCCCTCCGTGAGCCCGCCGGTGATCTGGCCCTCCACGATCATCGGATTGATCCGAATCCCGCAGTCATCGACGGCGGCCATGTCGAGTACCTTCCACGTCCCGTCGCCGGTGTCGACCTCCACCACCACGATGTAACTCCCGAATGGGTACGTCATGTTCGGGGGGTCGTAGTAGTGGACGCCCTCCAACCCGGCCTCCATGCCCTCCGGATGGTTCGTGTAGGCGGCGAAGGCGACGTCCTGGATCGTCACTCCCTGGTCGGTCCCCTTCACGAAGAACCGGCCTGGTTCCCAGTCCAGATCCTCCTCGGACGCCTCCAGGAGGTGAGCGGCGAGCTTCCGGGCCTTGTCGCGGATCTTTCGGGACACGACCGCAGTCGCCGCGCCCCCCACTGGGGTCGAGCGTGACGCGTACGTGCCGAGGCCGTAGGGAGTGTTGTCGGTGTCGCCGTATTGGACCTTGATGTCCGAATACGGGATTCCCAACTCCTCGGCGACGATCTGGGCGAACGTCGTCTCGTGGCCCTGGCCTTGCGTCTGAACGCCGAGCTTGAGGATCGCCTTGCCGGTGGGATGAACCCGCAGCTCTGCAGAGTCGAACATCTTCAACCCGAGGATGTCGAAGTCGCGGCTGTTGCCTGCACCTACCACCTCGGTGAAGGAAGCGACTCCGATACCAATGAGCTTGGTGGCGTTCGGGTCGCCGTTCTGGGCCGCTTGACGGCTCCGCCAGCCGTCGTAGTCGATGAGCTCCTTGGCCTGGTCGAGCGCCGTGTGATAGTCACCGGAGTCGTACACGAAGCCCGTCGCCGACAGGTAGGGGAACTGTTCGGCTTTGATGAAGTTGGCGGCTCGGAACTCGGTCGGGTCGACCCCCAACTCGTGTGCCGCCTTGTCCACGAGCCGCTCGATCAGGTACGAGGCCTCGGTGACACGGAACGAACACCGGTAGGCGACTCCTCCGGGGGCCTTGTTGGTGTACAGACCTTTTGCCGTCACGTGAGCGGCCGCAAAGTCGTAGCTGCCCGTGCAGATGTGGAACAGACCGGCCCGGAACTTGGTCGGTTGGGCATCGGCGTAGAACGCACCTTGGTCGGACAGGATCCCGGCCCGCATGCCGATGATCCTGTTGTTCTCGTCGATGGCCAGCTCGCCATGCATGTGGTAGTCGCGGGCGAAACCGGTCGAGATGAGGTTCTCCGACCGCGACTCGACCCACTTCACCGGCTTGCCGATCAGAAGCGAAGCCACCGTCGCCACCACATATCCCGGATACACCGGGACCTTGTTGCCGAAGCCACCGCCGATGTCACAGGTCAGGATCCGGATGTTCTCTTCAGGGAGCCCCGTGACCAGAGCGAAGACCGTCCGGATGGCGTGCGGAGCCTGGCTGGTCATGTAGATGGTCACTTGTCCGGTGATCGGGTTCACATCACCGATCGCGCCGCACGTCTCCAACGGAGACGGGTGGCTCCGCGGGTAGTGGGTGTCGAGTGTCACGACCTTGGCGGCCCGGGCGAAGGCGGCGTCGGTGGCACTCTCGTCACCGGCCTCCCACGTGTAGGCGACGTTGTCGGTCTGGCCTTCTTTCTCGTCGCGGATGAGCACGGCGCCATCTGCGAGTGACTGCTGGGGCGATGTGATCGCCGGAAGCTCGTCGTAGTCCACGAAGATCAGCGACAGGGCGTCGCGAGCGATGTAGGGATCGGTGGCGATGACGGCCGCCACTTCCTGACCCTGGAACCTGACCTTGTCCGTGGCGAGGACCGCCTGGGTGTCGCCGGACAACGTGGGCATCCACGCCAGGTTGTGTTCGGCGAGCATGGCGCCCGTCACGACCGCCACGACCCCTTCCATGGCAGCCGCCTCGGAGGTGTCGATGGATACGATACGGGCGTGGGCCACCGGCGACCGGAGGATCGCCATGTGGAGCATGCCTGGTAGCACCACATCGTCGAGATAGCGACCCGCCCCCTGGATGAACCTGTCGTCTTCCTTTCGCTTGACCGAGTGCCCGATCCCACCGACCTCGACACTGGTCCTCGGCGTCTCAACTGTCGTCATGTCCTCTCCTCGCTGCTTTTCACGCACGAAAAGCAGCAATATGCTGCGTTTCGTGCGTGAAAATCGGGGTGGTCCGGCGTCGTCCGGGTGGTCACGCGTTGATCTCGGTGGCGGCGGCCTGAATGGCCGTGACGATGTTCATGTAGCCGAGCCAGGCGAGGCGATGGAAGGCGCTCTCGAGTTCATTGCCGCGTTCT